>NZ_JBWJVK010000002.1:0-156495 GCF_056428945.1 Flavobacterium sp. GNP010
TTTTTTTTTTTTTTTTTTTTTTTTTTTTTTTTTTTTTTTTTTTTTTTATTTTTTTGTGTTTTATTTCCAATTTTCAGCTATGATTTTTAGATCATATTCGGATTAGTACAGACTTAGGCAATGATAAATTTAACCACAGATTCGCAGATTTTTATTTTGAATGCGAAGCATTTGTGCAATCCTAATAAACTACCATTGATTCCCAGATTAGTTCTATGTTGTAAAAAGAATAACCGCAGATTCAAAGATTTTAATAATCTGCGAATCTGCGGTTTTGATTACAAAAGTTTATTTGTTTAAAACAAAAATGCTTTTAAGTTATGCTACAACTGCCTTCTGATTTCTAAAAATAGTCCATTGTAAGAGTAACGAAATAACAATGGTGAGCATGGCACCTATAAAATTTAACCACAGGTAACCCAGTTTTTCTTCTCCACTTGGGAAAATATAGATGGCATAATAATAGATTATAAAAATTGTAAGTTGACTAATTACCGCACTGTAAAAAATAGCTTTGGATTGTACATTTTTGATATAAAAACCAACGAGAAAAATCCCTAGAACAGTTCCGTAAAATATAGATCCAATGATGTTTACCAATTGAATCAAATTTTCAAATAAGGTACCAATACAAGCAAAAAGGATGGCAATAACACCCCACAATAGAGTGAAAAATTTTGTTGCGTACAAGTAATGTCTTTCTGATTTTTCTTCTTTTAAGTTACGTTTATAAATGTCAATAGCAGTAGTCGATGCTAGTGCATTTAATCCTGAAGCGGTTGATGACATTGCTGCCGAAATAATTACTGCTAGTAACAAGCCGATAAGTCCTTTGGGTAGATAATTTAGGATAAAATGAAAAAACACATAATCTTTATCATTAGTTTCACTGTTGCTATCGGCTTTTAGGATTATTTCCTTTGCTCGATCTCTCAAATCTTTTTCTTTATTTGACAATGCGACTAATTCTTTTCGAAGAATTGGATTGTCATAATCTTGATTGAGCTGATCGATATACAACAGATTAATTACTTTTTTATCTTCTGATAAATCGTCTAATTTTTTCTCCAAAGCATTGTATTCGCCCTTAAAAGCTGATTTTTCAATCATAGCTTTGTTATTTGGATTGAAATTCAAAGGAACGGGATTGAATTGAAAAAAAACAAATACCATAACACCAGTCAATAAAATAAAGAACTGCATCGGCACTTTTAATAATCCGTTCATGATGAGTCCCATTTGACTTTCACGAACCGATCTCCCAGATAAATATCGTCCCACTTGAGATTGATCGGTTCCAAAATAGGCTAACGCTAAGAAAAAACCACCGGTTATTCCGCTCCAAAAGGTGTATTTTTCTTCAGGATCAAACGAAAAATTGACAATATTCATTTTATCATTCGCACCAGCGATATGCAAGGCAGAAGTAAAAGTCATGTCATTTGGTAAATAATGCAAGATTAGAAAAAAGGTAATAAACATACCCGACATGATGACAAACATCTGTTGTTTTTGAGTTACATTAACCGCTTTGGTTCCACCAGAAAAGGTATAAATGATGACTAAAACCCCAATGATAATATTCATATAGGTTAAGTTCCAACCTAATATCGCCGATAAGATAATGGCTGGTGCATAAATCGTTAATCCAGTTCCAAGTCCTCTTTGAAATAAAAACAAAATAGCCGCAAGCGAACGCGTTTTTAGGTCAAATCTTTTTTCGAGGTATTCATAAGCTGTATATACTTTGTATTTGTGATATAATGGGATAAAAGTAACGCAAATGACAACCATCGCTATGGGTAATCCAAAATAGAATTGCACAAAGCCCATTCCGTCATGGTAGGCTTGCCCTGGCGTAGATAGAAACGTAATGGCACTGGCTTGTGTTGCCATCACTGAAAGTCCTACAACGTGCCAAGGAGTTTCATTACTTCCTAGAATAAAGTCTTGAACATTTTTACTGCCTTTGGTTTTCCAAGCACCATAAATTACAATGAACAGTAAAGTGACTATGAGTATAATCCAATCAAATAATTGCATAATTTAGGCGTATAATTTCATAATGAGACAAAAGATCAAAATATAAATGGCATTGGCTACTAAGACCCAAGTATAGTTTTTTTTCCAGGTTTTTACTTTTTTTGTTTCCATTTTAGTTAGGTTTAGGGCTTGATTTTTTGTGTAGGAATCGTTTCTGATGGCTGTAACGAGATCATATTGGAAAGTAATTTATATGCACCAGTAACACCTTCAGGTAGTTCTCTAAAAAAACTTAACCCAGTATAAATGTAGTGTCCTTTTCCATAAGGAGCAATTAACAGAGCACTATTTTTTGGACTTTCCCCTTTATCATTTGAAGATAAAATAGGAGTGAAGGCTGTATCATATTCACCCGGATAATACAATCCTTGCTCTTGTTTCCAGCCTTCAAAATCTTTAGTTGTAATTTTGTTTGGAAAATTTAAAACGGGATGATTTGGTGCTAAAAAGCGAACTTCTGCATTTTCTTCTGTAACCCGATCACGAGAAAGTTTTAAAGGGTACGGCGCAATATTCTCCGTTACTAAATCGCCAGCAGTATTGTATTGTACGAGCATTGTTTTTCCTCCTTTTACAAAATCAAAAAGTATGTTTTGCTTATTGGCTAAGGCGGTTACAGTGTTGTAAGCCCGAACTCCGGTCATTACCACATCAAAATTTTCTAATTTTTCAGGTGTAATGTCTTCAGGTTTAAGGAGCGTTACGGTGTATCCTAATTGCGTTAAACTACTAGGAACTTCATCACCAGCACCCATGATGTAGCCAATTTTTTCGTTAATGGTTTTTAAGTCTGTTTTTATTACTTTGGCTTCAGCTGATTTTAAAACTTGCTGTTTGGTAATGTGGTCGTAATTAATGATAATTTGTTCCTTATCAAAACGTTTATTGTCAATAATTGCAATGCTTTTTGCAGTTGCTTCCTCCGATTTATTTGGAGCAGTTACTTCAAAATAGACGACTTGTTCGGCACCCTTTTTTTCAATAGTAAACGGAATTGATTTTGGGACAATTTTCCAGTTGTTAGGAAGTTCAAGTTGTAAATCTCCTTTTAATGCGTCTTTTCCGGCCTTGATTTTCACACCTACATATTTACTTTTTGAATCTCTAAAAAGCAAAACTTTGTCAATAATTGATGTGGTCACCTCAGGCACAATATCCAGATAATTATAGACTTCACCCTTTACGTCGTCATTGTATTTGTAAACTACAGTCCGCTCAAATGGAATTTCGATTCCGTTTATTTGAATCGTAAAAACTACTTTAACTTCGCGAATAATATCAGGAATACCTCTATTTTGTTGCTCATTTACAGTATACATTCCTACTGTTCCTTTTTCGTCTAACCAATACGGTTGCGTGTAGTTAATTGATTCAGGTACTTTTAAATCGAGGTTTATGTTATTTAGAATATTATTTTTTAACTCGCGATTCTGAGGTGTATTTATTTTTTCTGGTAAAGTGGTCACGCTCGTTAATTGTATAGGCGCTGAGCTTCTGTTAATGGCTTCAAGTTTCAGTTTAATAGTGCTTCCGGGAGTTGCTTCTTGATTTTGGGCTACGGCTTCTAAGTATAATCCTGAGCAGGCAGCTATAATTTCTTTTATTGCCTCAGATTTTAGCGGTACCCAATGATTTTCGTCCAAAGCTTTCATCATAGCATAGGCTTTCGCCAAATTTGGAATACTCGCAGATGGATTGTTATAATTGTATTCTGCTGCAATTTTAGATAGTAATTCGCCAATGGCTTTCCCTCCTTTAACACGATTCCAAGAGGTATCAATCCCTTCAAAAATAGATTTTTTCGCTTGCAGCGGTTCACCATTTATGAATTCTAAATATTCTGTTTCTTCACCTCGTGTTCCTGTGCTTCCAAAACCTTGTGATTGATGACGGCTGCGGCTTAAGGCAGCAATTTCCTGATTTGATTTACCAATGCCCGTATAAAATACACCAGTTTGCAAGGCAATTAAATTGGTTTTATCAGCTGCATTAAATTTTTCCATAGTACCGTAAAACCACCATGAGGTGTTAAAAAACTGGCGTTTTACTTGCCACGGTTGTACAAATTGTAATTGTTCAGGAAAAATAGTTGGATCGTTTGCTAAGGCAAAACTTTCTACACTTAGCATAGCTGATGCCGTGTGATGACCGTGAGTGGTTCCTGCAGAGCGATGATCAAATCGGTTGACAATTACATCGGGTTGAAATTTTCGTATAGCCCAAACAACATCAGCCAATACTTTCTCTTTATCCCAAATTTCTAATGTTTCTGTTGGGTTTTTAGAAAAACCAAAATCGTTTGCACGAGAGAAAAATTGCTCTCCTCCATCAATTTTTCTAGCTTCAATAAGTTCTTGAGTTCTTATCACGCCGAGTAATTCTCGTAATTGCGTTCCTATTAAGTTTTGTCCACCATCGCCTCGCGTCAAAGATAAATAGCCAGTTCTAGCTTTTTGTTCGTTAGCTAAATAGGCGATTAAACGTGTATTTTCATCATCTGGGTGTGCCGCGATATAGAGTGCGGATCCAAGAAAATTTAGTTTCTCAATTTGATTATAAATTTCAACAGAATTCGGCTTTTTGGGTTGTTGTGCAAGTAGTATTTGGCAACATACAAGAAAGAGAAATAGTGTTGAGAAGGATTTTTTTTGCATTGTTTTAAATTTAATTTGCAATTGCTTCAAATGTAGGAATTAAATAATCTCTTCTAAAATGTTTTGTATTTTCTTTAGTAACAAAAAAGAGAGAGAGAACCAAAACTGATTCTCTCTCTCTTTTAAACTATTATTTGCTTAATCTCTCTCATGTCCTTTTCCTTTACCATGCCCTTTATCGTGTTTTTTATATTCTTTTCGGTTATCATTATCATGATCTCTCTGATAATAATTTCTATTATCGTTGTCATAATACCTGCGATTATCATTGTAACCTATATTTCTTTGTTCTCTACCATGGTATCCTCTGTAATATTTTACTTTATGATTTCTAAAGTTGGTATACGGTCTAGAACCATGATAATCGTTGAGTACTACTTTGTATCCACCGTATAAATCATAGTTTCGATATTGATTTGGTAAATATCTAGAACGAATCCATCTACCACCACCAAAATAAATGAATTGAGTAGCTCTCACATCATAATAGGCTTCAACATCTGGTAAGTAGTAATATTCAGCTTCAGCGTAGCCAACAGGACCCCAGTTTGGAGCGGTACCTATGTTAAGATTTACAGAGATTTGTGCATGTATGGTACTCGAGGCAAAAAGGATAATTCCTATGGCGATTAGTTTTAATGTTCTCATCTTTTCAAAAATTTAATTAGTAATAATTTTAATATAATAGCTCGTAAACACGATTCTTTTATACTATTTCCAACAACTGTGCCAAATCATGCAAAAGGACATTTAGTTAAGCATTAATACCCTAAAAAAAAAGAGTCTCATTGCTGAGACTCTCCTTAAAAATTATATAAAATCAGTATTAATTTTTTCCATTTCCATTATTCCCTTTTCCACCTTTATGTCCATTTTCTTTATGTCCATTTCCTTTATTACCATTCTCATAATTCCCATTACTTTTGTATGCCTTGGTTTTATAACTTCCGTTGGAACCTATAGATTTTTGTGGTTTTCCTTTATATCCTTTGTAATATTTTACTTTGTGAGATTTAAAGTTACTGTAAGGTCTAGAACCACGGTAATCGTTTAGGACTACTTTATATCCATTGTATAAGTTATAGTTTCTGTATTGATTAGGAAGGTTTCTGGAACGAATCCATCTTCCTCCACCAAAATAAATAAACTGTGTAGCTCTAATATCATAGTATGCTTCGATATCTGGTAAATAATAATAATCTACAGAGGAGTAACCAACTGGACCCCATGAAGGAGGATTACCTAAATTTACATTTACTGAAACTTGTGCTTGGGTTGCAGTCGTGCTAGCAAAAAGTATAATTCCTGCAATAATTAATTTTAATGTTTTCATTTTTCAAAATTTTAATTAGTAATTAATACCTAGTAATTTTTAGTTACCGTATTATCTCGTTTTATGATAAAGCCAACAACTGTGCCAATATCATATAATTAACAATTAATAGTGTTATTTTACTTCATAAAAAAAGGAAACGAATATCGCTTCCTTTTTCTACAGTTATAAATTTATTTACAATAAAAGAATCAATAAAAGAATAACTATTATAATTGCTCCTACAGAAAGATATACACCATTTCCTGTAGATTTTAATTCTGCTTTAATTGCACGCACTTCTTTACGCAGCTCTTTTTTCTCTGAAGCGTTTAAAGATGATTTGTCCATTGCTTTTATTTCGTCAAGACGATTTAGCAATACTTTAACTTCAGCAGGTACTTCTTTTGGAGTATTTGAAACCGAAGTTGGATTTTTCTCTGCGGCTAACATTTGTGTTGGAACAACGCTTAATGATAATACCATCATCATTAAATAAAAGGTGATTTTTTTCATTTTTTATGGGTTTTTGTTAGTAACTAATTACAGTATAAAAGTAAGCATTATTAACAGATGTAATCTTATACAATTATTATATTAAATTACATAATTAACACTATTGGTTTTGCTGTTTTAAGAATAACTTATTGATAAGCTTGTAGTTATGTAAAATAATAAAAAACAGTTATTTATAATGATTGCGAGTTATTTAAAAATAACGGCTCGTGGTTTGCCTAAATCAAAATCTTGAAATCCAAAATCAGTAGTTTCAAATGAGTTCGTTTTAAAAACATTTTCGCCGGTACCAGGAATTGATGGATAGTAGGATAGTGAAATTTGGAAGGCACTAAATATTAAAAAGTCATTGTTTATAATCATTCCTATTCCAACTTTAGAATAGGCTTTACTTACTAATAGTCCACGGGTAGGGGTTCCAAGCAATGCGATAGAATAGTTAAAGTAAGGGTTTAATCGAAATCCCCATAGATTCCATGGTGCATATGCCTGCGTTTGCAAAGTCATTATTGCTTTTTGGGTTCCATATTCAGGACTATTAAATCCTTGGATGCCATTGTTGTCATTAATACTAAGCTGATCGCCAATGCTATTAAGTCGTTTGGAACCAATTATTAATTGTGGCTTTACGAACTGTCTCAATTTCCATTTCCCAAAGCTCATTAACTTGGTAAAGTAATTCGCTTGAAATGAAAAAGCACTTTGTTCGGTAATAGATTTATTTAGAAAAGTACCCAACTCAAAATTAGCGCTTAAAAATCCCCATTTATAATAATTTCCGAAAGCCGCACGTGCTCCTATGTAATAGCGCCCTAGATTATTTTTAAATTGGTATCCCGAAGTAATTCCAAATATTTTTCCAATGGGAACATCTTCAATAATTCCATTTCTGAAAATATAATTATCTTGAACGAACTTACGTGATGCAAGACCAATTCCTAAAAATGAAAATTGTTCATTAGTGTAAAATTTTTCAGGATCGTAAACCAGAGCCGGACTCTCTAAATATTTTACATTTAAAAAACGACCTGCAAGTATTAGATTCGTAGTTCGGTCACTTTCAGTATTCCGGTTAAGAATTTTAAAGGCATAACCAAGCCATAAATCATGGGAATTGTATTTGAAATTTTGGTATGAAAATACACGATTGTTATCTGGAAGCGTGTCTTTTCTAAACTGTGTATCAAGATAAATTCCTCCAGCCCATTTAGTAAGTGCAGAATAAAATAAACGTTCTATGTTGATGCTTTTACTGTAATAATCATCTAAATCGATCTGATAATTTACTGTAGTTTTAATGAATGTATTTTTAAAATTAGGAATGGTATACCCCACACCATAGGCATTTTTGCCATCGCTGAATCTGTTTCTAAATTTAGTGTTTAATTCATGACCAGAACCAATGATATTTCTATCAATAATTTCAAATCTACTTCCGGAACTAGACACAGAGCCTTTTGGAATAATACTCCAAGAATCTAAAACTCTAATATTAATATCTATCGAGTCACTATTGTTTAGAATTATTTGAGGAGCGATATCTACACGGCTGATGTACCGTTGGGTTCGAATTAAACGTTCAGATTCTTTGACCAATAAGGAATCAAATGGTTTATTTTTTTTTATGAGTAAAACATTTCTAATCGCACTTCGGCTGGTTTTGATGTGAATTCTATTACCAGAACGTTCTGCCCAATTTCTAGGTTTTTTAGTAGTGTCAAGTTCAGAATACCCAAATGGATCTAATGTTACAATATTGATGTTTCGAATAATTTTCCCTTCAAAAGTTTTAAATACTTTGGGGGCAATAGCTAAATCTTTAGTTTTTAGATTTACAGGTCTGAAAACGAGTTTATGAAAGAGTTTTGTAAATTTATTTTTCTTAGAGTAGGTCTGTATTTGTTTATACATGGCTGAGGAATCTTTTCGCTTTTTTTCAACCTGAGAAAAAGAAATTTGATAACAGCAGGCGATTAAAATAAGTAGAACCAGTCTTTGTTTTTTAAACATGATAAAAAATAATAATTTTAAACATTGTTAACCAAACAAAAGAAAAATCTTTTAAGTACTAGTTCGAATTAACAAAATTCAGAATTTGAATAGTCGAAAGATACTCTTTTAAAGATTATTCGTTGGTTCTAGTAGTGTCATTTTCGGTTGTAGTTTCAGTAAATACGGGGACTACAATATCAGTCTTGATAACTATTTTTTTTGGTGTTGATTCAGAATCAAACAACGGTAGCTTAATGTTGCGCCAAGTATATGTTTTGGGTAAATGATCTCCCATAAGGTAACCCCAAGGTTCTAAGGATTCTACTCTATCAAAAATTACTTTGAGTACTGCCAGAATAGGAAGTGCTAAAAACATACCGGAAACTCCTGCAATTGCACCACCTATAATAATTCCAATAATCGATATAAATGCATTAATTTCTACTTTTGAACTTACAATCATAGGAACCAAAATATTATTGTCAATTAATTGAACAATAACAGTGACAACGATGACACCAATAATTATGGACAAATCTGGTGAACTAGTTAGAGAAGCCACAATACTTAATACTCCAGCAAAAAGAATTCCGATGTACGGAATAAGGTTCAAAATCCCTGTGATTATTCCCAATAAAATGGCATATTTCACACCAATTACCATAAACCCGAGTGTTGTCATTGTGGAGACCAAAATCATTTCAATGATTAAACCCACGATGTAACTGTTTATGGCAACTCTTATGTTTGTCAATATATCTTTTAACTGCTCGTGGTTCTCTTTTTTGAATAACTTGGATAAAAACAATAAAAAATGCGTTCGATACAACAGAATTAAAAAAGTGTAAATAGGTATTAATGTCAAATTTACTAATGTATCCGTAAATGACATTAAAGTAGTACCAATCATTTCTTTTCCCTTTTCCATTGAATCTTCAGTAGCGGTATCAATATATTGTTTTTGCTCGCGGGAACTTAAATGGAAATTATCTCTTATAAATCCTTGAATATTTCGAATATGAATGTTGATGTTACGCTCAATTTTATCAAAATCTTCTGCAAAATCACTTATTTGAAAGGATAAAAAGACAAAAACCCCAATAAAAAACAAAACAAACAAAAGTACAGCCAGCATAACTGCCAAAACGTGTGGAAAGTAGAGTTTCGATTTTAGAAACTGCACTATTGGATACAGTAAAATAGCAAATAAAAAGGACATCATCACCGGCACTAAAATATCCTGACCAATATAGAGTACGAAAATTAGTGCTATTAGACCCAATAAAACAGCGGTTAATTTGGCATACAATGGAAATTTTAAAATGTCATTCATGTTTTATATTCTTTAAATAATTGGTACACTATTCCATACTGAATGGTTTAATTCCTAATCGACAAATATGAAAAATTAAAAAAAATGAAATATTATATATTTTCTATCAATAGTTGTAAAATTATCACTTTTAAAAAATAAATTTGGAATCTAAAATCGAAAAAAGTTATGCAATAATGTCTCAATCCACAAATTCTTTATCGTCAAAATAGTCTTTCAATATCGAAATTCCTTTCTGTAAAAGGAGATTATTAGGATAAATGATTTTTTCGCCTTCCCTTGTTTTTAAATACACATGAAATGCTCCAATATCTTCAATTTCAGCTTCGATAGGAAAATCTTTATCATGTATTTTTATGACATCACCAATTTTAAAAGGGAATGAAAAAAACAAAATAACACCTGATGTAATGTTGCTCAAAATAGACCATTGGGCAAACATAGCAACACCCACAACGGTTGTGATAGAAGAAAGTGCGATAAAAATATCCTTGGTTTGCACTCCCCAAATAATGATCAAAGCAATTACGACCAAAATATTGATAAACAAGTGAATGTATTTAATCACTAGATTGGTTCTATGATCCAGAGTTTGATTTGTTTTTGCGTAACGTCTCACTAGTTTTGTAGCAATTATTCGAAATAAAATCAAGAGAATTCCAAGGATTCCAGTGGCAATAAGTTCTCTTGTATATTCTTGAAAAAAGACCATATTCATAATTTATTTAAGCTAATTTACACAAATAGTCGTACACTTTATCTGTAGGCAGTCCCATTACATTGGCATAGGAGCCTTCAATTTTTGAAACTCCAATAAAACCAATCCATTCCTGGATGCCGTAAGCACCAGCTTTGTCGTAGGGTTTATAATTTTCTAAATAGTAATATATAGCTGCATCACTTAGTTCCTTAAAGGTGACTTTGGTAACATCGTGCAAAACATCCTCTTTCTCATTGGTTTTAAAACAAACCGATGTGATGACTTCATGGGTTGCATTTGATAAAGATTTCAGAATTTCAAAAGCATTTTGTTCGTCTTTTGGTTTACCCAAAGCGGTGTTGTTGTGCCAAACAATTGTATCGCTTGTTACTAGAATTTCACCTGCTTTTAATTCGCCTTCGTAAGCACCAGCTTTCAACACTGCTAAATAATTGGTAATTTGTTCGGCTTTTAACTCTGGAGGATAAATTTCGTCAATTTCTTTTAATCGAATTTCAAAATCCAAGTCTAAATCCTTAAAAAATTGTTGGCGTCTTGGTGAACCCGAAGCCAGAATTAAACGGTATTTTTCTAATTTATTTTTAAGCATTGTATTTCATATTTAAGCTAATAATAACAACGGAGAGAATTCCAAAGAACATAATCCATTTCAGGAGCAAACTCAACGTATGGAATTCTTTTTTAGATTTTGCCGACCAAACTTTTACAGTAAAATAAAATAAAGGACCCATTACAAAAAGCAACAAATAAATGGTGGTATAAATCAAGTTTAAAAGATACGAATTGATGTAATACAACAGGAATAAAATAGGAATAAAGCTAAGTCCAAATACTATTTTAGCAGTTCTAGATTTACCAATAACAATAGGTAAAGTGCGTATTCCTTGATTGTAATCACCATCTACATCTTCGATATCTTTAATGATTTCCCGCAGCATATTGATGAAAAAAGTAAAAATTGCATAGTCCAAAAGTATAGAAAAAACAATTCTCATTTGTTGTTGGTTTCCAGCGTCTATTGCGGGTAGTAAGTCAAAAATACCAATGATAATGACGCTGCAAGACAGTAGAATTGCCACTATGGTATTGCCAACAATTAGTATTTGTTTCAAACTTGTTGCATACAAATAAAGAGTGGCAGCCATCAAAATAAAAACAGCCGCAAAGCTAGGTTTCAAGATCACATTTGACAAATAAAAACCAATTGCTACGCCAACAACCGTAAGTGCCATATAAAGGGTATACGCATTGGTTTCGGAAATATTTTTTCCAATTATAACATTATTTGGCTTATTGATTGCATCTGTTTTTTGGTCCAAAATATTATTAATTACATAGCCACCAGCAGCAATCAAAACTGTGGATAAAACTAATAATCCGTATTGCCAATCGGCTAGAGCCAAAGGAATATCTTGAATTTTAAAAAAAGCATACCGAAAAACAAGCTGCATAAAAGCAAGCATTAGTAAGTTTTGGTAGCGAATGAGTTTTAAAATTGGAAACATTGATAATATTTAAAATTATAGTTTAACATTTAAAATAGTTCTAATCGTGTTTCCCATCAAAATGTGCCATCCATTTCCCTTGTGCTTTCATGACTTGTTCGATGACATCTCTTGCAGCGCCTTTTCCACCGTTTTTATGCGAAATATACTTAGAAATCGCCTTGATTTCTGGACTTGCATCTTGCGGACAGGCCGCTAAACCAACCAGTTTCATCACATGATAATCAGGAATATCATCGCCCATATACAAAACATGTTCTGGATTAATAGTGTAAACATTCGTGTATTCTTTAAATGTATCTACTTTATTTGGTGTTCCTAAGTGAATGTCTGTAATTCCTAAATTGCGCAATCTGACGCGAACGCCTTCATTGCTACCTCCAGAAATGATGCACACATTATAGCCACTTTCTACAGCAGCTTTCATGGCATAACCATCCCGAATATTCATAGTACGGAGAATTTCTCCTTCATTGTTCACAAAAACAGAACTGTCTGTAAGTACGCCGTCAACATCAAATATAAAGGTGCTGATATCATTCATGATTTCTTTATAACTTTTTGCCATTCTCTTGTATTGATTGTGTTAGTGTTTGATAAATTTTAAGATGATTTTCAGTTGTTAAAAATGCCTCATGTGCAGCAATAGTGTCTGTATCATTTCGCTTCGCTGGACCTGTTTGTGCATCTTGTGGCGAAAGTAACATTATTTTTTGAGCGGTTTCAGAAATTAAAGGAGTTAAAATTTCAAAAGGTACGCGGTTGTCAAGACAAATTTCATGTCCTATTTGGTACAGATGATTGGTGAAATTGTTAACAAAAACGGCCGCTACATGCAAGGCTTTTCGTTGTTCAGAGTTGATTGCGAATATCTTATCCGAAATTGATTTGGCTACTTTGTCCAATAATTGATAGTCAGTTGCATTTTCGCTTTCCAAGCAAATTGGAATAGTTCTAAAATCTACTTCCTTGTTTTTTGAAAAGGTTTGCAAGGGGTAAAAAACACCTTTTCGATTGTTATCATCCAAAGCATTCAAGGAAACGCTCCCCGAAGTGTGAACTACCAAGCGATTTTTAAACGGAAGTTGTGCAGCAATCTCAGCAATCACAGCATCAGATACAGCAATAATATAAAGATCAGCTTCTAGTAACGAATTCAAATCATCCGTAATTTTAGCATGATCGAGTAGGTGAGATACTGTTCCTAATCGCCTTGAATACACTTGTACCAATTCGATTTCAGTTCCCAAATTTTCAGCATTTTGAAAGGCAGTGATTAGATGCTGTGCTACATTTCCAGAACCAATAATAATAACTTTAGTCATGGGACAAAATTAGCAAAAAAATACGAAGTGTTTTTAGGGAATTTCTAAGTTGGTAATAAACTGAAAATCTATGAAAAATATGGTTTTACGCTTGAATTAGCATCTATTTAATTTTGGATTAAATTAACAAATGTGCGAATATAAGAGTCGAGATTTTTAAGTACTTTTGTGCCACTTTTATTAAAACATAATCCCTTAAAAATGGATAAAAAAATAGTTTCTTTTTTGTTTTCTACTCGATTAATGGCTTTGTTATTTATTGTTTATGCAGTTTCAATGGGTGCAGGAACTTTTATCGAAAGCAAATACAATACCGACACAGCAAAAATTCTAATTTATAATGCTTGGTGGTTTGAAGCCATTCATGTTTTCTTTATGATCAATTTTATTGGAAACATCAAGCGTTACCAATTATTAAAGAAAGAAAAATGGGCTACTTTATTGCTCCACCTCTCTTTTATTTTTATTATTTTAGGTGCTTTCGTAACACGTTACATTAGCTATGAAGGGATGATGCCCATAAGAGAAGGTGCCGCTGAGAATCAAATTTTTTCAGATAAAACCTTTCTGACTGTCTTTGTAGACGGTGAATTCAAAGGAGAAATGAAACGTCGTACGTATGAGAAACAAGTTCTTTTCTCTCCTGCAACGGACAACGATTTTAATATTTCTGGGAAATTTGCTGATACACCTTTTAAAATAGAATATGAAAATTTTATAATGGGTGCCAAAGAATACATCAAACCGGACCCTAACGGAGTGACTTATTTGAAAATTGTAGAAGCAGGTGATGGCGGACGTCATGAGCATTTCTTGAAAGAAGGTGAAGTTCAAAACATTCATAACGTACTTTTTTCAGTAAATAAATTTACAGATGGTGCTATAAACATAAACACAACTGGAACCGCTTACACCATTCAAACGCCATTTGAAGGAAACTTTATGCGAATGGCTGATAAGTTACAAGGAAATGTAACAAAGGATGCGGTACAACCCTTAATGATGCGCTCTTTATATAGTATTGGCGAAATGCGTTTTGTATTCCCAGATCCTGCGGTGAAAGGAATAGTAGATTATAAATCAGATAATGATTTTAAAGCGAAAAATCATGAGGATGCAATTGCAGTGAAACTTACTGCTGAAGGTCAAGAAAAAACAGTTACGCTATTAGGTTCCAAAGGTAAAATAGGAGAATCTAAAACAGTTAAGATTGGGAATATTGATTATACTTTTTTCTACGGAAGTAAAGCGTATGTATTGCCTTTTAAAATCAAATTAAACGATTTCATTGCAGAAAAATACCCCGGAACAGAGAAAAGTTATTCCGCGTTTGAGAGTAAAGTAACGGTTCAAGATAAAGAACCATTTGATGCCCGAATTTATATGAATAATGTACTGGATCATGGTGGTTATCGTTTTTTTCAATCTAGTTTTGATCCTGATGAAAAAGGAACTGTTTTGTCTGTTAATCACGATTTTTGGGGAACAGCGCTGACTTATGCGGGTTATTTTATGTTGTATTTTGCAATGATGGCTATTCTATTTACTAAGTATTCGCGTTTTGCAGATATCAAACGTAAATTGGAAGTGGTTAAAACCAAAAAAGCTAAATTATTGACCATTCTAATGTTGTTATTCAGTTTGAGTGGTTTTGCGCAAGAGCAAGAACACAATCATGATGAACATGACGGTCATGCCCATGTCGAAGCTGCTAAGCCGCCAGTAAAACATGAGAACCATACCAAAAAAGTATTGAGTCAAGAGGAACTAAATACTTTGATCACTAAATACAAAGTACCTGAAGAACATGCAGCAAAATTTGGTCGACTAGTGATTCAAGATGGTGGGGGAAGAATGAAACCCATCAATACGTTTTCATCTGAACTGTTGCGAAAAGTAAGTCACGATGATACTTACAATGGTATGAACTCTGATCAAGTATTTTTGTCTATGACACAATACGCCAGTTATTGGATTGAAATTCCAATTATTTATATCAAAAGTGGGAATGACAGTATTCGTAAAATTATAGGAATTGACAAGGAAGCTAAATTTGCTCCTTTCGTATCGTTTTTTGATGCAAAAGGAAATTACAAGCTTTCTAAATATTTAGAAGAAGCCTTCAAAGCGGCAAATCCTAATCAATTTGAGAAAGATTTTATTGAAACCGATAAGAAAGTAAACTTAATGGAATCAGCTTTGAGTGGCAGGATATTAAAAATTTTCCCAATACCAGAGGATAAAAACAATAAATGGGTTTCCTATTTAGAATTGAATGAGTCGGGATTCAAAGGGATGGAAGAAACGTATACCAAGAATGTATTGCCGTTGTATTTTGGATCTTTGGCGAATGCCTCTAGTTCCAATGACTTTAAAACTGCTGATGAATTACTAGAAAGTATTACTGGTTTTCAAAAACGTTTTGGTAGTAAAGTGATGCCAAGCGAGGAAAGAATTACATCTGAAGTATTGTATAACAAATATGATGTGTTTAAGAAGTTACCCTACTGGTATATTTTTGCTTCTATATTGATGTTGTTGTTAACAATTATGAACATCTTTAAGGAAAGAAAAGTGCTTAATTATTTGGTTAATTTCATGCATATAGTCATTGTTGCTTTGTTTGCATTACACACTTTTGGATTAATAGCCCGCTGGTACATTTCGGGTCACGCGCCTTGGAGTAATGCCTATGAATCGATTATTTATGTGGCTTGGGCAACGATGTTTTTTGGTTTGGCCTTTGACCGAAAGTCGAAATTGACGGTTGCTTCATCGGGATTTGTAACGGCTATGATTTTAGCTGCAGCTTATATGAACTGGATAGATCCTGAAATTGCCAATTTGCAACCTGTTTTAAATTCGTATTGGTTGATGATTCACGTGGCCGTAATTGTTGCTAGCTATGGGCCTTTTGCTTTAGGAATGATATTGGGAGCAGTTGCTTTGTTGTTAATTTTGTTTACCAATGAAAAAAACAAAGCCAAAATGGATTTGAATATTCAAGAAATAACTTATATAAACGAATTAGCATTAACGATTGGTTTGATCATGCTGACTATTGGTAACTTCCTTGGAGGACAATGGGCCAATGAAAGCTGGGGACGTTATTGGGGATGGGATCCAAAAGAGACTTGGGCCTTGATTAGTATTATGGTGTACGCATTTGTTATTCATGCTCGTTTTGTTCCTTCTTTACGAGGAAAATGGATTTTTAATTTGATGAGTATGTTTGCTTTTATATCTATTTTGTTTACCTATTATGGTGTAAATTTTCACTTGGTAGGATTGCATTCGTACGCTAGTGGAGAAGCACATTCATTGAATTGGATCTGGTACTCATTAGGTGCAATCACATTATTCGGAGTGATATCTTTTCCGAAATATAAAAAATATTATAAGAAATAAGTAGTTTTTTATTACTGAGAAAAGGGTTTAACATTAATAGTTTTGAACCTTTTTTTTTGTGCCCAAATCAGATTAATTATCTTATTTGGGCTTTTTTTTTAAGTATACTTGCTTAATACATCAGAATTATCAAACAATAATGTGTTTAGTTATTTAGCCCAATAGATTACGGCCTTTGTCTTATTTATATGAACATCAGTTTTTTATATAAAGTAATATTTACCTTGTTAAAAATAAATATTTAAGATTAAACGCATATTTTATCGTTGAAATACATTTATTTTGTGTAATATTGTGTTAAATTTTATATTTATGAAGTACTTACTTATATTATTTACGGTGACTTTTCATGGTCAGGTTTTACATCATCAAATGATTTCGGCGCAAGGTGCTTCCAAAAAATTACCAGATGGTGTTTTAGTATCACAAACTATTGGACAAAACAGTAGTGTTGGAACTTCAAGTTTTGATTATGTGATTCAGCAGGGATTTCAACAGAGTTTTTGGGGAAAGTATATTGCCTCAAATCCACCCGAGAAAATAAAATTTAATACCTATCCCAATCCATTTATTCAAACACTAAATTTCGAATTCTCAAAAATTGTTTCAGATGATATTGAAATAAATGTATTTGATGTAACTGGTAGGTTAGTTTTTAATCAAAGTAAAAAAGCAGATAATTTCCTCTTGACTGTTTTGCTTCCGTTTTTATCAAGAGGTGAATACCTAGTTCGCTTAAATACTTCAACCTTTTCAGTATATACCAAAATCATAAAACTATGACAAAAAATTACGCTTCCTTATGTGAGTGCTTAGCAACATTTTTGCAAATAAAAATAAAGAATTTTTGTGCTAAGAATACATTCAATGTTTACCAATTACTTTCGAAAAACTTCTTGTTCTATTTCTTACATCACTTTTATGAGTCTAAAAATAGGGTCATTACAAATTTCTGCAAACAGATTATTCAAAATGGCAATGTGAGTTATGTAATGCTTCCCATTATGGTAGAACTACCAAAAGTTCTATCGAAAACCTATAGGCAATTCTAATTTTTTTTAGAACGACATCAATCTTAGTTTTTAAAATTCATCACATTTAATGCATCAAATTATGAAAAAAATTATTTTACTTTTCATCTTTTTTCTTTGTGTAAAAGGTTTTTCACAAAGCAATGGAATTACCTACCAGGCCGTTATTTTGAAACCAACTAATAAAATTTCTACAGCAACTAGTGAAAATCTGCCTGTAGCAAACAAAAATGTTTGCATGCAATTCCAGTTTATAGATGAGTTTTCAAAGATCGAATACCAGGAAGTTATTCAAACTACAACAGATCAATACGGGATGGTAAATCTTGTTATTGGTACAGGCACTCCTAATGGGGGATATGCAGCTTCATTTGACAATATAGCATGGGTTGCTGCTCAAAAAAAGTTGGTTGTGAGTATAAATATTGCAGGCGAATGCTCATCATTTACTGAAATAAGCAACCAACCTTTTACGACCGTTCCGTTTGCTTATGCCGCAACAAATAGTACGAATGTAACAGGTGTTGTAGCTGTTGAAAATGGAGGTACAAATGCTACTACTGTTATAGGCGCTAAAACAACATTAGGATTAGATCAAGTTGACAATACCAGCGATGCAGCAAAGCCAATTAGCGATGCTACGAAATCTGCACTCCAATCGAAAGAAGATCTCGCCAATAAAAGCACTAATTTTTTACAAGATGGAAGTTCGGATGTTAAGTTTCCAACTGTAAAAGCAACTAAGTCTTATGTAGATACAGGAATAAATACCTTATTTACTGCTACACAAACCGCTTTAGATTTAAAAGCGCCATTGAATTCGCCAACATTCACCGGAACTGTTTCGGGAATCGATAAAACAATGGTCGGACTTGGAAATGTTAACAACACCAGCGATGTGAACAAACCCGTTTCAGCTGCTGCACAAATTGCTTTAGATTTGAAGGCAAATTTAGCTTCGCCAACATTTACAGGAACTGTTTCTGGAATTGATAAAACAATGGTTGGACTTGGTAATGTTGATAATACTAGCGATGCGAACAAACCTGTTTCAGCAGTTGCTCAAATTGCATTAGATTCAAAAGCGAATTTAGCTTCGCCAACTTTTACAGGAACTGTATCAGGAATTGATAAAACAATGGTGGGATTGTCAAATGTGGATAATACTAGCGATGCGAACAAACCAGTTTCTACAGCAACTCAAACGGCTTTAAATTTAAAAGCGGATTTAGCTTCGCCAACATTTACAGGAACCGTTTCAGGAATTGATAAAACAATGGTTGGACTTGGTAATGTTGATAATACTAGCGATGCGAACAAACCTGTTTCAGCAGTTGCTCAAATTGCATTAGATTCAAAAGCGAATTTAGCTTCGCCAACTTTTACAGGAACTGTTTCTGGAATTGATAAAACAATGGTGGGTTTAGGAAGTGTGGACAATACTAGCGATGTAAACAAACCAGTATCAACAGCTACGCAAAACGCTTTAGATTTAAAGGCGAATTTAGCTTCGCCAACATTTACAGGAACGGTTTCGGGAATTGATAAAACAATGGTTGGATTGTCGAATGTAGATAATACAAGCGATGCCAACAAGCCAGTTTCTAATTCAACTCAAACCGCTTTAGATTCAAAAGCACCATTGAATTCGCCAACATTTACAGGAACGGTTTCAGGAATCGATAAAACAATGATAGGATTATCCAATGTGGATAACACCAGCGATGCGAACAAACCTGTTTCAGCTGCGACTCAAATTGCATTAGACACAAAAGCGAATTTATCTTCACCAACTTTTACAGGAACCGTTTCGGGAATCGATAAAACGATGGTTGGACTCGGAAATGTAGACAATACCAGCGATTTAGCAAAGCCAATAAGTACCGCAACACAATCAGTTTTAGATTTAAAAGCTCCTTTGAATTCACCAACTTTCACCGGAACTGTTTCAGGAATTGATAAAACGATGATTGGACTTGGAAATGTTAACAACACTAGCGATTTAGCAAAGCCAATAAGTACCGCAACACAATCAGTTTTAGATTTAAAAGCTCCTTTGAATTCGCCAACTTTTACAGGAACTGTTTCTGGAATCGACAAAGCCATGGTAGGTTTAGGAAGTGTGGACAATACAAGTGATGTAAGTAAACCTGTTTCAGCTGCTGCTCAAACTGCTTTAGATTTAAAAGCGAATTTAGCTTCACCAACATTTACAGGAACCGTTTCTGGAATCGACAAAACAATGGTAGGTTTATCAAATGTAGATGATACTAGCGATGCGAACAAACCAGTTTCTATAGCAACTCAAACGGCTTTAAATTTAAAAGCACCTTTGAATTCGCCAACATTTACAGGAACCGTTTCGGGAATCGACAAAGCCATGGTAGGTTTAGGAAGTGTGGACAATACAAGTGATGTAAGTAAACCTGTTTCAGCTGCTGCACAAACCGCTTTAGATTTAAAAGCACCGCTAAATTCTCCTGTTTTCACTGGGACAGTAACAGGTGTAACTTCAACGATGGTTGGATTAGGAAATGTAAACAACACAAGTGATTTGAACAAACCGGTTTCAGCTGCTGCTCAAATTGCATTAGACACAAAAGCGGATTTAGCATCGCCAACATTTACAGGAACGGTTTCAGGAATTGATAAAACAATGGTTGGATTGTCAAATGTGGATGATACTAGCGATACGAACAAACCAGTTTCTTCAGCTACTCAATCGGCTTTAAATTTAAAAGCAACTTTGAATTCGCCAACATTTACAGGAACCGTTTCAGGAATTGATAAAACAATGGTTGGACTTGGTAATGTTGATAATACTAGCGATGCGAACAAACCCGTTTCAACAGTAGCTCAAATTGCATTAGATTCAAAAGCGAATTTAGCTTCACCAACATTTACAGGAACGGTTTCAGGAATTGATAAAGCGATGGTTGGATTATCAAATGTGGATGATACTAGTGACACGAATAAACCAATTTCAGCTGCAACGCAAACAGCCATAGATTTGAAGGCAAATTTAGCTTCGCCAACTTTCACAGGAACGGTAACTGGAGTAACTTCTGCGATGGTTGGATTAGGAAATGTAACCAATACAAGTGATGCCAACAAACCAGTTTCAAATGCTACACAAACCGCATTAGATTTAAAAGCGTCAATTGCTAGTTTAGATTTGAAAGCTCCACTAAACTCACCAGCTTTCACAGGAACGGTAACAGGTGTAACTTCTGCGATGGTTGGATTAGGAAATGCAGACAATACGAGTGATGCCAACAAACCCGTTTCAGCTGCTGCACAAACCGCTTTAGATTCAAAAGCACCATTGAATTCACCAACTTTTACAGGAACCGTTTCTGGAATTGATAAAACAATGGTAGGTTTAGGAAGTGTGGATGATACCAGCGATGCAAATAAACCCGTTTCAACTGCTGCGCAAACCGCTTTAGATTCAAAAGCACCATTGAACTCGCCAACTTTTACAGGAACTGTTTCTGGAATTGATAAAACAATGGTTGGATTATCAAATGTGGACGATACCAGCGATGCGAACAAACCAGTTTCTGCTTCTGTTCAAACCGCCTTAGATTCAAAAGCCCCCTTGAATTCGCCAACATTAACAGGACTACCTTTAGCTCCAACACCAAACCCAGGAGTTTCTAATGACCAAATTGCGACAACAGCATTTGTGACTGATGCCGTAACAACAGCTTCATCTACAACAAGTTCAAATCTTGTCAATTTAACAACAAATCAAACGATTTCAGGAATCAAAAATTTTACCGTTGATGCTATTATTAATGGCGTTACAGTTGGTAGAGGGAATTTTAATGAAAACTCTAATACAGCTATTGGACTAGGAACTTTAGCAAATAATGCGGGGTATGCTAATACTGGAGTAGGTAGAGGGGCATTAGCTTCTAATGGAGCGGCCGGAGGAAATACTGCATTGGGTTACATTGCATTATCTAACAATGTTTTAGGAACAGACAATGTTGCCATAGGTACTCAATCATTACAGTCAAATATATCAGGATCACAAAATACTGCTATTGGAAAAAATGCAGATGTCGCAGCAAATGGTATTTCTAATTCGGTTGCAATTGGAGCAAATGCAATTGTTACCTCTTCTAATACTATTCAATTAGGATCAGATGGTAGTGGCTCACATACAGCTATAACAGATGTAAAAACTAGTGGTAGTATAACAGCTGCAGGATACAAAATTCCAGGTAGTACTTCTACGGAATTTTTAAAAGCTGATGGCAGTTTAGATACAAGTACTTATCTCACTTCTACTGTAGCAACAGATATAACTGTTAATGGTGTTACAGTTGGTAGGGGTAATGGAGCAGAAGTTTCAAATACAACTTTTGGATCTCAAGCTCTAGTATCAAACACAACAGGTTTTTTAAATAGCGCTTTTGGTTTGGAAACTCTTCATAATAATACCGTGGGTTCAAGAAATACAGCGCTAGGAAGTAAAGCTTTATACTATAACAACGCATATGACAATACAGCTGTTGGCTATTTGACATTACAAAATAATACAACGGGTAGTTATAATGTAGGTTTAGGTTCTGAAACTATGTTTGATAATACTTCTGGAGGTTATAACACGGCAGTAGGTTCTATGGCTTTAAGATCAAATATTGGTGGAAATAGTAATACAGCGAGTGGATATAATTCTTTGGGTTCTAATACTTCTGGAGGTGGAAATACTGCTTCTGGATATAACTCTTTGCCTAGCAATACTACTGGTACATATAATTCCGGATTTGGTGTTCAAGCATTAGAACAAACATCTACAGGAAATCGTAATACAGCAATAGGCGTGGCTGCAATAGACCAAAACACTATAGGGAGTAATAATGCTATTTTAGGTGCATTTGCTGGTAGATATGTAAGAGACGGAAGTCCAAATACAATTATAAATAGTTCGATATTAATTGGTGCAGAAAGCAGACCAAACGCTATAAATGAATCTAATCAAATCGTAATTGGGTATGGAGCAGTTGGAAATGGATCGAATACCATTCAATTAGGAAATACTTCTATTACTGATGTGAAAACTAGCGGAACCATTACATCTATGGGTTATAAAACTCCAAGTGGTACTGCTTCTCAATATTTAATGGCTGATGGTTCAGTTTCTTTGGGTATTGCTCCGGTTAGAGAAGTCGCCGATGAATTTTCTGCGACGGCGTCGCAAACTAGTTTTACTTTAACTCAAACACCATCAGCAAATAGTAAAGTAAAAATGTATGTTAATGGCATTAGAATTAGTAATTCGGCTTACTCGGTTTCTGATGATACATTAACTTACTTTCCATCTAATAACGGATCATACACGTTGTCAGTAAACGACCGAATTCAATTTGATTATTTTTATTAATAGTAACTTCTAAAACAGGAATATGATGAAGTTTTATAAAAATATTTTTTTGATTTTGTTATCACTTTTAGCTTTTCAAGGATATTCTCAAAACAGTTTAGATGTGTTGGGTCTTGGAGGCACAACGCCAGCTGCAGTTGCTTATAGTTTACGAAAAGTAAGCAGCTCATATAGTGGCAATGCAATACAAATACGACGCAGCTTAGATAACGCTACTCTTAACATTGGTTTCGACGGTAGTGGAAATCTAGATTCTGCAGCTTTACTCTCATTTGTGGGTGTTCAAGATGGTTATGTTAATATTTGGTACGATCAAAGTGGGAATAATAGACACCTCGTAAAAGCAGATCTAAATCAACAACCTAGAATTGTATCAAACGGAATCTTCAAATATATAGGGACTAAGATTGCAATTGATTTTTCAGGGAATAAAGGTCTCGTATATTCGGGGGCATTAAATTTGGCAAGTATAACATCAGTAATACGTTCAGAGACTACTAATTGGCCAGGTTATCACTGTATTCTAGATGGTAGCCCAAGGATAGGAGGGATACTAGAAAACGGAGGAACAAATTTTCATTCTAATGTGTCTCCTGTAGCTATTTGGAGAAACGGAATTTCAAAATTGATTTCGAGCTCATTAGGGCCTACAAATGAAAGTATGGTATTGTCAATTACTACCAGTACGGATAATTTGAGCCAAATTTTTATAGGTAATTATGATGGTGGATCTAATGGAGGCTCTATTTTAGAAAACGAAGCTATTGGTTTTTCGACTTTAAATACTGTAGGAGTTAGACAATTATTAGAGTGTAATCAAGGAAGTTATTATGGAATTCCATTAACTCTATGTACAACTGCAATCCTTTCTAGTCCTTCACCACTAAATAAGTTTGAATGTAGAGGAACAGTTGCAACGCCATTAAGTGTTGAAGCTTCGGGTCAAAATCTAACTTTTCAATGGTATAGCAATACTATTCCAAGTACTGTGGGAGGCACATTAATTGCTGATGCAACTTCAGCGACTTTTATTCCACCAACCATAAATAATGGAACTACATATTATTACGTTGTTGTTTCTGGAGCTCTTGGTTTGCCAGCAGTAAGTCTCATTTCGGGACCTGTAATAGTTGAGGACCTTGGACCAGTAACTTTAAATCCTGCTTCAGTTTCCATAAATGCGGGCGATTCAGTTACTATTACTGCTTCTGGTGCACTTACTTATTCTTGGAGTAGCATTTTGTATACCCCTTTGGATCAAGTGACAACGGCTAAGTTAGCTGTTGGATTGCGATTGCTAAAATCTAATTATACGGGATTTGCAGTTCGTTTACGACGCGCAAGTGATAATGTAGAGGCTGATTTTGGCTTTTCAGGAAACAATCTAGATACCGCAGCAATTGATTCATGGTTAGGCGTTTCAGCTGGTTATTGTGTAAAACTATACGACCAATCAGGAAATGGAAATGACATGATCGCTCCTTCAACTAGTGCACAACCGCTTTACGTTGCAACGGGATTAAATTCAAAACCTATTTTAAGATTTAATCCTTCACAAAGCATTAAAAATAATTTTAATTTTTCGACACCTTATACCGTGGTATATACAGCAAAGCAAACAGGTCCAAGTAGAGGCAGGGTTTTAAATGGCTCTAATAATAACTGGCTACTTGGTTGGTGGAATGGAAGTAAAAGTCAAGCTCACTATGACGGTTGGGTTTCTAGAGATGGAAACACTCCAGCTGATAATAACACATATGTATATACTGCAACGGGAACTGGCAGTGCCTCAAGAATTTTTGAAAATGGGATTTCTAAAACTTTAAATACTAATGGAGGATTGAACGGTCCAAATGGATTAAGAATTAATGAATATGAGTCATCCGATGCAGATGTTGCTGATATTTTTGCTTTTCAATCTGATTTATCTGCAGTTGATAGAGTAAAAGTGGAGTTAAGTACAGGAACATATTATGGCATTTACCCTTCTATTCCTCTTGGACTTACAGCAGCGATTACTGTAACTCCGGCTGAAACAACAACCTATTTTGTGTCTGGTTTTTCTGCTAATGGCGCATGTGTTACCAATAATTCTATAACGGTAACTGTTTTAAAAGATCCAAATTTGAATAATTTTGAGAATAAAACAAAAACCTTTTTTGATGGCACTTATACAATTTCACCGCCAACGAGTCTAAGTTTAGGTACTTTTTCATTTACAAGTAGTGATACTACTGTAGCAACTATAGTAGGATCTACGGTAACAATTACTGGTCCAGGAACTGCTACAATTACAGCACTACAAAGTGCTACTACAACTCATTTTGCTGGAACTATAAATGCAACCTTAACGGTGAATAGCGTTCCTGTGCTCACAAGAAACGGGAAAATTTCTACTTCCGATGCTAATTATGTGAATAAATATGGAGCATTGCAAACCAGTAATTCGCTAACACCGTTTGGAAGTAAAACCAATACAAGATCGAATGATGGACTTTCAGCAGCTACAGCAGGAAGTAGTGCACTCCAAATTAAAACAGATTATCCAAATTCGGCAGATGGATTGTACTGGATCATTAATTCTAATATTAATGGAGGTTTACCATTTCAAATTTATGCAGACATGACTACTGACGGAGGTGGTTGGACCTTACTGCTTTGTAACAATAATAATTCAGGTTGGAACGGTACAAATGCAATTTTAAGAAATCAATCGACACCGACTCTAAATGGACAATATTCAATTATAGCCTTTGCAGATTATCTTAAAAAGAGTGCTAGTGGTTTTCAATATATGATTGAAGCAACCGCAAGAGGTCGTTGGGGAGGTATTTGGACCGCCAATCAAGCGTATAGTTTTGTAAATACAAACAATACACAAACCGATATTACTATAAATACAAGATTTGATTCGTGGAATTATAATAATGACGGAATTGAACAAATTATGCCTTGGTATTCTAATGGTTCACAAGGCGCCATAACAACAAGTAGCGATGCCAATGGTGCTTGGTGGGGTACTTTAGTGTCTACAAGCGGATATTCTCCCGCACCATGGATGGGTTGTTGTGGTATTGACAATCCAGGAATTATTTGGTATTGGGTGCGGTAAAAAAGAAAGTTATAGAAATAGCTTATCAAAAAAAAGGTTCAACTTTAAAGTTGAACCTTTTTTAGTAATACAGTAAAAGATATAGTTTATACTTTTCCTAATGTATATAATTGTTCCATTGTAGGAGTTAAGCTTCCGCCTTTAGGCTCTAGCGTTATCCCAAATGCTTGAGCTTCATTAGCATTATTTACAGCAAATAATTTTTGATCATTCTCATCAAAATTTTCTAATAAACCGATGCTTGTTGGTGTTAAAGGATTTAGTTTTAATGCCCATACTTGATATACCATTCCTTCTGGTGGTTCTGGCAATCCCGAGGCATCAACGTATACCACTTTTGTGTCTTGGTTCCAATATACTTTTGCAAAAGACTCTGGTGCAACTGCTTGACCACCTAAGCCCACGACTGTATTTTTGGTATCGCGTACTACTGCTAAACTTGTTTCAACAGCTGTATTTTTGATTTTTAAACTTTTAAATTCTTTCTCTAAAGTTGCTTTTTCGATTTGAGTATTTACAATTTGAGTACTAGATTGATTGAGCTGATTGTATTGGTAACCAACTCCAATCAATAATAGAATTGCCGCTGCCCAACCCATGTATTGAGATCTATTGCTAGATGGCTCCATCTGTATCACATTGGCATGTTTTAATTCTAGTTTTTCTTTAATTTTCTCAAAGTTGCCCACTGAGTGAAAAGGAGAAAAACTGGATGATAACGCCACAATAGCTTTTTCGATAGAAATGATCTCTGAGTTTATCTCAGCAGAATTTCTTGCTTTGCTGGCAACTTCTTCGTTTTCAGACTCGTTTAATAAGCCGTAAACATAAAGTTCCAGAATTCCTGATTCTATATATTCTTTTGTTTCCATTATACTTTCAAATAATTACGTAGATCGTTTATACAATTTCTATTTTGTGTTTTTACTGTTCCAAGGGGTATCGCTAATTCATCTGAAGCTTCTTGTTGCGTATACCCTTTAAAAAATAATAAGTCGATAATCTGAATGCATTTTGGTTTTAATTTTTTTACAAAATCTTGTAACCCAATGGTGTCCATCTTATCTGCCAGTTTCGAACTGTCTTCAAAGTGATTTACGAAATTATCTGTAGATAGGTTTTTTTGACTATTATTAAAATTCTTGGAACGCAATTTATCTATAGAAGTATTTCTAGCTATATTTAGTATCCAAGTGTAAAAACGTCCTTTGCTTTCATTGTATGAATCAATGTTTTTCCAAATTTTAACGAATACTTCTTGTAGAACGTCTTCTGCTTCCTCTCTATTTTTTACTAAAACACTAATTACAGAGAACAAGCTCTTAGAATACATATCGTATAGATGTGTAAATGCTCTCTCATCTTTTTTATAAATTAAAACCAATAATTCTTCTTGACTCATATGATTGTTTATTTTTAGTACTACAAATTTAAACTTTACTATCCATAAAAATAGTAAAATTATTCCAATGAACTTATTTCGGAAGTGCATTAATACGGCACATTTAATTTTTTTGATTAAAAACAGCTTTTTTGTAAAACTATTTTTGAATTGTTTACGTAAATATTCATGTAAAGAATTTAAAGGCACTTCTGTAAAATATAGCGAAATGCAGCTTATAAATTATTGTCCATGAACAAGTTAAACCTAAGGTTTAGCAGTTGAAATTTAAATACCACAATAAGTTTTGTTGTTTATTTGTTTGGAAGCCTGGCAGTTCATAGAGTCAGGCTTCTTTTTTTATTTAACTACTGTTTAACAAAAAAATAGTTTGTTGCGACAAAAAATTATTTAATTTTATAAAAAAATTAATATTATGAAAAAGTTAGTATGCATTGCCACTTTTACAATGATTTTGTTCAGCTGTCAAAATCAGGCACAACCTAAAAAATCTGAAACTAATATGACAACACCAGAGGTTATTAAAGAAAATATTTATCAGTTCAAAGTGGAAGATCTATCTGGAAAAGTATTTGACTTTGCTACTTTAAAAGGAAAAAAAATCATGATTGTAAATACCGCTTCAAAATGCGGAAACACGCCTCAGTACAAAGGTCTTGAAGCAACGTACAAGGAATATAAAGATAAAGGTTTTGTGATTGTTGGTTTTCCAGCGAATAACTTTGCCTCACAGGAGCCAGGCACCAACGAAGAAATAGCTACTTTTTGCCAGATGAATTACGGTGTTACTTTCCCAATGATGGACAAAGTATCTGTAAAAGGGGATGACATGGCTGCTATTTATCAATTTTTGACTCAGAAATCAAAGAATGGATTACAAGACTCTAAAGTAGAATGGAATTTTCAAAAGTACTTAATCAATGAAAAAGGGGAGTTGGATAAAGTAATTTCTCCGCGTACATTAGTTACCGATCCTGAAGTACTAGATTGGATAAAAGCTTAATTTTCTACCTCTAATTTGCTAATTTTTATTTAGTAAACAAAAAAAAGAGATTTTCAGTCAAATGAAAATCTCTTTTTTTTGTGGTTTAAGTACGTGTCGAATATTTTCTAAATTTGAAATCATTAACAAGTCAAGTTAGATTAAGAATCAGACCTTAATTTTTCTTAATTTCTTAAAGTTTATTTCTAATTAAATTTTTTCATTTTTGAAAATCTCAGCTACAGCAGCTTCATAATTCCGAATACTTTGTGCTTTTTTAATTTTTTTCAAAACCTTATGCGGAGTAGCAAACGTAACTGAAAAATATTCCCATAAGTGATACATTTTCAATAAAATATGTGTAGAACCTGAGAGTGATTCGCTGTAAATAGCATACAATGTATCATGAAACGCACTAAATAATTCCATTTTGTTGGTGGGATATTCCTGCGTATTATTTTTTATCATACTCGGTAAGAATGGATCAGAAATTAATCCTCTCCCAATCATCCAGTGATCAATACTCGGATAGCGTTCTTGCATTTCATGAAATTTTGCAACAGACGTGATATCTCCGTTGTAATACAATTTGTGCTTGGTCGTGTCAATACATTTTTGAAAGCCATCTAAATCTACACCGCCTTTGTATAATTGTTTTCCTAAACGAGCGTGAATAGCTATATTTTTCAGAGGATATTTGTCAAGAATAGGAAGTACATCAATAATTTCTTGAGGCGATTCATAACCCAATCGCATTTTCATTGATACTAAAATATCTGATTCAGTGTGTGCTCTTTCTAGAATATGATTGATTTTTTCGGTATTACTAATCAAACCAGATCCCATCCCAGACTTAGTAACCATCGGGTAAGGACAGCCCAAGTTCCAGTTGAGTTCTTTGTATCCAAGCGCCCGAACATACTTTGCCACAAATAAAAATTCATCAGCGTCATTTGTGATTACTTGTGGAATCACTTCTAAATCGAGATTGTTTTCAGGTAATAAGTCGCGTTCGTAAGAGGCTTTAATCACCATTTTTCCGTTCAAGCGAATATAAGGTGAATAAAAAGTATCGATACCTCCAAAAAGTTTGTTTTGGGCATTTCTAAATCTAAAATCGGTAAAACCCTGCAAAGGGGACGAAAGCAATGTAAAACTCATAAGTACTATAAAAACACAAAAGTACCTTTTTCAAGTTAGTAACACTAATTAAGGAGTCTTATTCTAAAATCAATTGCATAAAAACCGAGTGCAACCAGCGATCAAATTTATATCCAGATTCCTTAATAATCCCTACAGTTTTGAAACCATATTTCTCATGAAACTCTATGCTGCTTTGGTTTTCAGCATCTATTACGGCAATCATAGTGTGTAGCTTTTGATTCTTAGCAAGCTGAATGAGTTCTTGTAAAAGCAGTTTTCCAATCCCTTTTCCATGATGATTTTCGTTGACATAAACAGAATGTTCCACTGTAAATTTGTATGCCTCACGAAAACGAAACTCGCTATACATACCAAAACCAACCGCAATTCCGTCTAGTTCAGCAACTAGAACTGGAAAGCCTTTTCTGATTTTTTCTTCTAAAATATTTTTTTGTTGCTCAAATGACCTGATGGTATAATCATACAAGGCAGTCGAGTGTAAAATATTGAAATTAATGATGTCCAGTATCGCTTGGTTATCTTCAATTTTATAAGGTCGTAACGTGATTTTCATGAGTTGTTTATTTGCTTCAAAATTAAGAAAAAACAGTTAAAAATTAAGGAAAAAGGATTGCAAGTTTGTAACTTTGTATTTCAGAAAATTGATACAATGATATACCCCAAAATACCTTTAGCTCAAAGCATTATTGAGATTTGTTTGGCCAAAGGAATTACCAACATTATTATTTCTCCAGGTTCCAGAAATGCACCCTTAACAATAGGTTTTGTAAGTAATCCAGCCTTTCAATGTTACAGTATTGCTGATGAACGAACCGCAGCTTTTTTTGGATTAGGAATGGCGCAACAAACTAGAAAGCCAGTTGTATTAGTTTGTACGTCGGGTTCTGCTTTACTAAATTATTACCCTGCTTTTGCAGAAGCATTTTACAGTCAGATTCCTATGATTGTGATTTCAGCAGATCGCCCACAAAGTAAAATTGATATTGGAGACGGACAAACCATCCGTCAGGAAAATGTATTTGAAAATCATAGTTTGTACAATGCGAATTTGCATGAGGATGTTTCAGCTGAAAATGATTTAAAAATCAACGAGGCGATTAATACGGCTATTTCTCAAAAAGGTCCTGTTCATATTAATGCTCCTTTTGAAGAACCTTTGTACGAAACCGTTTCGGAACTTTCAGTCGAAGTAAAAACTACTGCTTCCGCAAATGTGACTCAGACGATTTCCATTGAAGACGTTTCGGAATTTGCAACGATTTGGAACAATTCAACCAAAAAAATGATTTTGGTTGGCGTGAATGAACCGAATGCCATCAATGAAAAAATAATCGATGCTTTTGCCAGAGACGAATCGGTTGTGGTGTTGACCGAAACAACTTCTAACTTGCATCACGATACTTTCATCAACAATATAGATACGATAATTACACCTTTTACGAATGAAGATTTTGAAAATTTTTGTCCAGAAATTTTAGTCACTTTTGGCGGAATGGTCGTTTCGAAACGAATCAAAGCTTTTTTAAGAAAATACAAACCAAAACACCATTGGCATATTGATTCTTGGCGAGCGTATGATACGTTTGGCGCTTTGACCAAACATTTTGAAGTAGACCCAAATGTGTTTTTTGACACTTTCTTACCGCTTACAAACGCAATAGAAAGTGATTATTTTCAGCAATTAGACGCTGTAAAAGCATTACGAAAGCTAAAAAGTGATATTTATTTAGATAAAATTCCTTTTTCGGATTTTAAAGTTTTTGAAAAAGTGATGCAGGGTTTACCAATCAATAGTCAGTTGCAAATCAGCAATAGCTCAGCTATTCGTTATGCGCAACTTATAGACATTCACCCTACAATTGAGGTATATTGTAATCGTGGAACTAGCGGTATTGACGGAAGCACCTCGACGGCTATTGGTGCGGCTGTAGCCAATGCAAAACTGACTGTTTTTATTACAGGTGATATCGGATTTTTGTACGATAGCAATGCATTATGGAACAATTACATTCCTAAAAATTTCAAGATTATATTGATTAATAACGGAGGTGGCGGAATTTTTAGAATTTTACCCGGTCACGAAGAAAGCCCTGTTTTTAATACTTTCTTTGAAACTTCACATTGTTTAACGGCGGAGCATTTGGCTAAAATGTTTGGTTTTGAATATACAATCGCTAGTGATGAGGCAAGTCTTGAAAGTGGTTTGTCTACGTTGTATGGACAAAATGACAAACCTAGTCTTTTAGAAGTTTTTACGCCTACATTAATAAATGACCGTATTTTACTTCAATATTTTAAAGAATTAGTCTAATTTTTTTTTAAAATTTGTTAAATTAAATGAATTAATGTTTAAATTTGAGAGTGTAAAACCCTAATAATCAAAACAAAACTTTAATTTATGAGTGCAAGAGAAGAATTAATTGTGAAGTATGCTGCCGATTTGAAAGAAAAATGCGGTGTAAATCCAGATATGGATTTGTTGACAAAAGTAACTATTGGTTGTGGACCGTCAATTTATAATGCTGATGCAGCAACGATAGCCGGAAGTCAGCAATCCGAATTAGATACGGTGAAAAACAATTTCTTAATTAAGAAATTAGGTCTTGCTGAAGGTCCAGAACTAGATGCCGCAATTGATGCTGTAATGGAAAAATACGGTCGTTCTAACAGGAATAAATACAGAGTGGTAATTTATTATTTACTGGCTGTTCACTTTAAAAAAGAAAGTGTTTACAATTAATACTTAATTTGTAAATGGTAGCCATAAAAAAAGAGTTTGCCTCAGGCAAACGCTTTTTTGTTTGATGTTTTATTGAACCTCTAAAAAATACGATTCAGTACTTAAAACTTAATTTTCTAAATGGGTGACTGATTAAAAATCTTCTAAAATTTAACGAATTGGTATTGGAAAAACTGGTAAACTGGAATGTCCTAATGCATCTACAGCTTGAACAGCAAACAAAAAGTTATCTTTTGAATACGGGATTACAGCTTTTGTATCTTTGACAAAAATTGTTTTTTCCCAATGTTGAGAGGATGTTTCTCGTACTAGAATATGATATCCGTAAACTGATTTTCCTTCAGGTGCAGTCCAAACTAATGTGGAGAAATTTGTTAAATCCTTCACTTCAATTCCAACGTTTGTAGGTGCTTTTGGAGACCACGCTAAATTACTAAATGTAGCCAAGTTAGAACAGGCTACTTTCTTTAAATATTCAAAGTCCATAAAATCAGCAAGATCGCCATATTGAATGTCATTTTCTTTACGTACGTTTTGGTGTTGATGGTCATAGTTTTCATTCATTTCACAAAAACGAATGGCTGTGAATCCATTTTGACTAAAAGGAGTGTGATCACCTCCGCGCAAGAAACGGTCGTTGCGATACACTAAATTAATATCCAGTTGCTCTACATATTGATTGGTAACCGTCTTGATGTATCGGGCTAATTGTCTGGATGGACTGTCATTATCACGATTAGTTGATTTACGCATTTTAGACTCCGCTTCTGTTTCTAAATAAGGGATGGTTTCACTAAAAACGCGTACTTTAGTATTGTCACGTAGCATTGTCCCGCTAGACAAACTGTTGCCAACCATGTCGTTATTCAGCATCGCAATTACATTCCATTTGCCATCTTTGGCAACATCTGCTAAATGTTTGGCTCCATACAATCCTTGCTCTTCACCAACAACAGCTACAAAAATTAAGGTAAAAGGAAATTCTCTCTTACTCATGATTCGGGCCAGTTCCATCATAGCTGCTACTCCAGAAGCATCATCATTTGCACCTGGTGCGTCAGATTTTGCATCCATTACATCTGAGGCACGTGAATCTAAATGGCCGCTTATAATCATTACTCGATCATCAGTAGGATCGGTTCCTTTTAAAGTTGCCATTACGTTTCCTAATTGGCTGTCGGTGGCAATTCGTTTTCCATCGGCTTTGATAGTAAAAAAATCAATAACAGAAGTTAGTCTTCCGCCTGATGCCATTGCATAGTTGTCAAATTCCGATTTTACCCATCGTTGCGCTGCGCCAATACCGCGGGTATTGCTTTTAGTGTCGCTTAAAGTGTGACGGGTTCCAAAAGAAACGAGTTTCCGAACGGTAGCTTCCATGTTTTCCGATTTTACTTCGGCTACCATTTTCTTTATTTCAGGATCATCGATTGTAGTTTGTGCGTAATTGGTATGAGAAATGAATAGTAGTAGGAACAAACAGAGAATTGAAGTTGGTTTCATTAATTGTTTTTTTAGTTTTCCCAAAGTTAGTAAAAAAGAAAAAGAGTTGTTCATGTCTTAGTAATTTTAGTAATTTTTTGAGGTTAAAATCAAAAACTAAGACTTGTTTTGCAATTCAGGATTCTACCTTTTAAGTTTTTTTTATTTCTATGCAGGTGGACATGCCACCATAATTCCTGCCTTAAAACGAAACAATAATTTTGGGTTTATATTTTTCAAATCTATTAAATCTTGGTCCGATGTTATGATGATTTGTTTTCGTTCTTGACAAAAAGTATCTAAAACGTCTAAGATTAACTCTTGAACAATTGTTTGTCCAGAAAGAAATTGAATATCTTCAAATATAAAAACATCTATCAATTGTAGCCAATTGACAAACCTATCTCGATTATTGTTCTCAATTGCTTCGATACATTGCATCGAAAAAAAATCACTAGCAACACACAGAACATTTTTGTTAGGAAATCGCTCTTTAATTTCATTGGCAATAGCATATACTAAATGAGTTTTTACTAAGCCACTTCCACCATAAATAAGCAAAGGATTGAATAATTTTTCTCCTGGTTTACGCGAAACAAAAAATGCCGCTAAAAGTGCATCTTCATTGGAATCGCTTTTAATGAAATTATCAAAACGATACTTTTTATTCAATTGTGATTTTATTTTCAAATTCAAGGGTTTAAAGTGTACGCAGGGATTTTGAGTTTTGTTTGATTTTTTCCGAGAAGAATTCATTGTGTCGTTTTTTAGTTTGTCTACTTTTATCGGCTTTCGGCATTTCCATAACACAAATTTATTGGACAAGTAGGACAAAAGAAGGCAGATTGATTTTTTTGTATAAAAAAAACGATACTTTTTTAGAAGTATCGTTTTATTGTAAAATGAATGACTAGTTAATTTTTAAGTATTGAAATAATCTTCAGAATCTCGTCTGTTATAATCAAAGCTATCTCTTCTTCTGATTTTTCAATGCCAAAATTAATTTTTTGAATACCTTTTTCTTCAAGCTTGTCAATTTTATTTTTATTATCACAATAGTAATACGAACCAAGCCAATCCTCTCCTATAGCAACCTCATAAGTAAAAGAATAATTATTGATTTCTATATTGTATTTGAAATATTCAGAGTCTTTGCCTGATCCTTTCAGCCCTTGAAGTTGAATTTTTTTATTTAATTCTGAGTTAATTTTATTTTCATCTATAATTGCATGAATATCTTTTAACTTTTCCTTTAGTTCAAAATTAAATTGCTCATAATATTCTTTAGGTTTGTATTTTATATTAATTCCTTTTTCAAACCAAGTCAATTGGTCTCCAATTTCATTTTTTAAATAATTATTCCAACTAATCCAAGAAAAAAACATACTTGTATGCTTGATGAATATGAGTTTTATCTCATTGTTGTCAGTATCTTCCAAAACAACACTCCTACCATAAGTGCCGTTAATTGGTTTGCCATTTTTCAATTTATCACTAATCCATTCAGTATTTTGAATAGCAGACTCCAAATAATCAGAAGCACTAACCCCAATAAACACGCATATTTTAGGTTTCGTAATTTTTATTAAATCAAAAAATGTATTCCAACCGTTGTTAAAATCTTCACTGCTAGGTCTGTCTTTAATTGTATGCATTGGCCTTTGTATAAAATTATAATAAGAAACCAAATTCCAAAAATCTTCTTTAGAAAACTCATCTTCCCGAAACATTGCTTTATGAAAATTGGGCATTATTTTAGTAGGCCAAGGGTCAAAACCCATAGCATCCTGTTCAATCATATCTATTGTCCAATCTTCATTTTCAACTTTAGTTTTTGAACCTTCTTTATCATCATAATAATGGCTTTCACCAATTATAATCAGACGATTATCTATGATGTCTTCATCAAAATATTTTTTCCCAATAAATGGAAACCACTTTAATGTTTTAAGTTCAATCATTTCTTTAAATTCTTCGTCCATTTTTTTATATTTAGTTTTTTAATTTTTTTTAAAGGTATCTATTTTCTGTTTTCAAAATTTATTTTTAGCGATACATATTAGCCATTTTTTTCACTCTTTCTATCATTGTTACAATCAAACTTTTGGGTTCTAATACTTCAACATTACTTCCATATTTCAAGAGTTCCATTATAATATCTTTGGTAAGATGAATGTAAATTTCTAGTAGTACGGTATCTTCGGTTTCATCTACAATTCGTTGGGATTCGTGTAACGGAAATGTTTTGATGTAATTTCCTTGCTGTTTGGAAAATTCCAAAACCACTTTTTCGGCAGGTGCATAAGTCTCGACTCCAAAAGCGTGCTTAAACTCTTTTTCTACATTATAGTCAATGGGTTTGAACTTGGTGTCGGTAATTTTTAGGTTGAAAATTCGGTCTAAACCAAATGTTTTTATGTTTTCATCCTTTTTATCCAGTGCAACTAAATACCATCTTTGTTGCGATTCTTTGATGGCAATGGGTTTCACTTCCCGTTGCGTACTAAAATCTTCCCAATGTTTTTGATGAGTAAATTGTAAAACATTTAGATTTTGTATGGCATGAATAATGCCGTAAATATTTTCGGTTCCTAATGATTTACGTTTTTCAAGAAACACACTTGGCGACAATTTATTCCCTTCTTGCAGTGCGTGATGTATCGAAAAAGCATCTATCATTCGAGTTACCGACTGGTCTTCTATTTCTACTTCATTAATAGCATAGGTTTTGTCTTTGCGATTGTAATGTATGTCAATTCCAAAAAGGGTTGAAATGTCTTTTTTGTCCCGTTCAAAAGTGCGAATGGCATATTCGAAAGTGGTGTCGATATCGTACTTTTCCAATTTACGCATAACGTGTTCTTGCAACTCAATAAAACTACAAGGCCTACTTTTCAGGCGGTCTATAACGTACAAATACCTTTTAAAATAAATTAATTTTGACATAATGACTTGGATTTATTTTTCAAAGATAATTCTTTTGTCTGCCATTTTATGACAGAGTAAAAATAATTGAATTATGAAAACAATATTTCTAATCTAGCCCCGATAGAGGCGGTATCCTTGTAGCGTAGCGGAGAGACAAAGCCGAAAGCGGGACAACCCGTGGTGAAACAGCGGAAAGTGCTGCTCCTAAAAAAGAAAATAATCGTCGGATTCTGGCTTTGTTTTTTTGTGGACAGTTTCTTAATATCCTATTTTCAAACTTCGTACCTTTGCGCTTTAGAAATTGAAAGAAAATGATTGAAATAGGAAAATACAATACGCTTACCATATTACGCGATACCAAAGTAGGATTGTTTCTAGGTAATCCAGAGCAAGATCCTGCAGGAATTCATGACATTCTGTTGCCTAACAAATACGTACCAAACGAATTTGAAATAGGCGAGGAGTTGATTGTTTTTGTGTATTTAGACCACGAAGAAAGACCCGTTGCCACGACATTAGAGCCGTATATATTATTGAATGAATTTTCACTTTTGCGTGTGAATTATACCAATCAGATTGGTGCTTTTATGGATTGGGGAATGGAAAAAGATATTCTGGTTCCGTTTAAAGAGCAGGCACGTCCTATGGAAAAAGGAAAGCGCTACTTAGTGTACCTTTACATGGACGAGAAAACCAATCGTTTGGTGGCTTCCAGTAAATTGAATCAGTTTTTGAAAAATGAAAACCTAACCGTTGAAAAAGGGGAGGAAGTTGATTTAATAGTGTCGCATATTACTGAATTAGGAATTAATGTAATCATCAATGAAATGTACAAAGGTTTGATGTACAAAGATGAAGTGTATGACGATGCAATTCGCACGGGAGATCGTATGCGTGGTTATATTAAAATGATTCGCCCTGATAATAAAATTGATGTGGCATTGCAAGTTCAAGGCTATCAAAGTATCGAACCGAATGCTGAGAAAGTTCTGGATGAACTAAGAGCCAGCAGAGGTTTTTTGCGTTTGACTGATAATTCACATCCGGAAGACATTAAAACGGTTTTGAAAATGAGTAAAAAAACCTTTAAAAAAGCTATAGGTGCTTTGTACCGAGAGAAATTAATCGAGATCAAGGAAGACGGAATTTACTTGGTTAAGGAATAAAAAATACCAACACTATTGCTATTTAATCTTTTGTAACCATTAAGAGATTAAGGTAATTTAGTTAAGGGGAGATTTTTACTATAGCTTAATTTCTAAATGGTTTAGAAAAAAATATATTGTTGTAAAATCTTTATTTATTTAAAAAAAAGAAAGACTAATCGTAACGGTTAGTCTTTCTCTTTTTAATGCTGTTTTAGAATATTAAATTCTGGCAACATTAAAATAAATTTGAAGTTCAAAAGTAGCTTTTTCCGCTTCTAAGCACAATAGTATGCTCTATACTATTTTAAATATATTATCTTAAGCGTAAGTACTTTATAATACTATTTTGTCTTTAAATGTACAATCACTTACTTACGAGTTAAGAAATAATTTCACAATAAGACCTTTGGTTTTTATATATATTTTAAGATCATTTTCTGATTTTTTGTACTGTATCGCGATTGCAGATACAAGAAAAATAGATCTTTGTTTAACCATAGGTGTTACTTTATATTTTTAACTGCTGGGGCAAATGCCAGTATCATTAGCTCTTTTATCGGGGCTTTTAAATTGTTTTTATAAGTTATTACCGTAGAAAAAAGAGCGACAACATTTTTAATTGCATTCAATACATTCTTTTTTTAGGTTAATAAATCAGTGAAGAATCAATAATTAATTTAGATGAATCATGTGTATTCGTCTGATTAGCTACACTTAAAAGTAAAAATAATTTGAATTGAAGTCGCGAAAAAAAAAATTAAAGTATCATTTTTTAACATTACTAAGCCTTTAATCAGAGAAGGATTACCACAAGCTTGTTGAAATAGAATAGATAAAATCTAAAAAAAGATTTATTTTTACATTAAATAATTTAAAACACAAACAATGGATTGGATTACTGCTAAAGATTACGAAGATATCACTTATAAAAAATGCAATGGTGTTGCCAGAATTGCTTTTAACAGGCCTGATGTACGCAATGCATTTCGTCCAAAAACAACTGCTGAATTGTATAATGCCTTTTACGATGCGCAGGAAGATACGTCAATAGGTGTCGTTTTACTTTCTGCCGAAGGACCTTCTACTAAAGATGGCGTATATTCTTTTTGCAGCGGTGGCGATCAAAACGCACGCGGACATCAAGGATATGTAGGCGATGACGGACAGCACCGTTTAAACATTTTGGAAGTACAACGTTTAATCCGATTCATGCCAAAAGTAGTTATCGCTGTAGTTCCAGGTTGGGCTGTAGGTGGAGGACACAGTTTGCATGTAGTGTGCGATTTGACTTTGGCAAGTAAAGAACACGCAATTTTTAAGCAAACGGATGCTGATGTAACCAGTTTTGATGGAGGCTACGGTTCAGCTTATTTGGCTAAAATGGTGGGACAGAAAAAAGCACGTGAGATTTTCTTCTTGGGACGCAATTATTCGGCTCAGGATGCTATGGATATGGGAATGGTAAATGCCGTGATTCCGCATGCTGAATTAGAAGATACGGCCTATGAATGGGCACAGGAAATTTTGCAAAAATCACCGATGGCTATCAAAATGTTGAAATTTGCTATGAATTTGACAGATGACGGCATGGTGGGACAACAGGTTTTTGCTGGCGAAGCTACTCGATTAGCGTACATGACCGAAGAGGCAAAAGAAGGTAGAAATGCTTTCTTGGAGAAAAGAAAACCGAATTTTGAGAAAAAATGGTTGCCGTAAAAAAAGTTTAATGTTTAAAGTTTAAAGTTGTTTTAAAAATGAACTTTAAACTTTTAAACCTTAAGCTTTAAACTAAATTTTATAAATGGAAAATTTCACAAACGAAACGATTGATACGCGCCAACTTCCAAAATTTGAGGAAGTCACTTTTACGAATTTACATCCTAAATATATTTGGGTGGTATTGATTAATTTGGCGTTATTTATCGGCTTGCTTATTCTTGTTCCAATATTGTTTTCCATGTTTAAACCCGAAATTTTTTCAGAAAGAGTCTGGCTGATTATAGGTGCTGTTATTCCTGTATTTTCGATTTTGTTGGTAGTATTTTCTTTTATTGGATTCCAAAGAAAAGGATTTGCATTTAGGGAACATGATGTGTTGTATAAATATGGAATTTTAGCTACTAAAACGATCATAATTCCTTATAACAGAGTACAACATGTTGCGTTACATGAAGGATTTGTTTCCCGTTATTTGGGCTTAGCCAAGATTGAAATTTTCACTGCTGGAGGAAGTTCTAGTGATATTGAAATTCCAGGAATCGAAAAAGAACAAGCCGAAAACATCAAACAATTGTTGATGGGTAAAATACAAAAGCAATTGTAATGGAGGCCGATTTTAGTACTCCACAACGGCAATCTTCAATAGGGATTTTAGTGCTATTTTTTTATACGCTTCAGCAATATGCTAGAGCGTTGTGGCCCATTATTGTGATTTGGATTTTCAAGTTTGACGAGGTTAATAAATTGTATTTTTTCCTCGGAATAAGTATCATTTTTGCATGTATTGGAGTTGTTTCCTATTTGAAATATCTGAATTTTACTTTCTTTTTGGATGCTGAAAATCAAGAATTTATTATTACCGAGGGTGTTTTTAATAAAACCAAAACTGCGATCCAACTACGGAAAATTCAGCAGGTCAATATCAATCAATCATTTATTCAAAAGCTAATTGGGGTGTATGAATTGGAAGTTGATACAGCAGGAAGTGCTACAAATGAGGTTGGTATAAAAGCAATTTCACAGCAATTGGCTTTGCAGTTGAAATCTCGTTTATTAGAAAATGAATCGCTGCAACAAGAGGCAGAGGAAGAAGTTTTATCATCGAAAGAAACAGAATTAAAGGGAATAGATTCTAAACCATTTATAAAAATAAGTTTTTTGAGTCTGTTGAAAGTTGGAATCACGTCTAATTACGTTAAAAGTATTGCTTTATTGCTCCTTTTTATGAGCACTATTTATGAGAATTTTCAAAAATTTGCGGAGCGGAATTCAGCTTACGAACACAAAGTTGATTCCTATATTGACGAAAATTTGATGTCAAAAGGAATTCTGGTTGGTATAGCTGTTTTGTTTGCAATAGTTTTAATTATCAATGTCATTCGGACTTTATTCATCTATTTTGATTACAGTATCACGAGACAAAAAGGTTCTTTGTTGCTTACTTTTGGCTTGCTTAATACAAAAAGCACAATAATTAAACCAGAAACAGTACAAATTACGACCGTTACCCGGAATTATTTTCAAAAGAAAATGGGAATACTCGAGCTTAAAATTAGGCAATCTACTGGTGGTGAAAAAGAGGAACAAAAATCAGCAATAGAAATTCCGGGATGTAGTGAGACGGAACGAGATGCAATTTTGAAATTATTATTTCATAAAATTCCAGAAAGAGGATTGCTGTTAGAACCTAATTTTCGTACACTTGTTTTTTCTATTTTTCTTTCTATTGGATTACCTTTGTTGGGATTTATGGCGGTTGGCTATTGGTTTGCACCTATGATTTTTGAATATAATTATGTGGTGCCCATTTATGTGATTTTTATTGGATTAATTCAGTATTTTAAATACAATAACAACAAATTGTTTATCCATAAGAATTTTATAATTAAACAAAGTGGTGCTTGGGATGTGAGTAATGCGATTATTGTAACTAGTAAAATTCAAGCGATTACAACGTCGCAGCTTTTTTGGCATAAAAAACTAGATATTGGTTCCATAACATTGCACACTGCAGGTGGAAATATTGCATTTCAATTAGGGAATTATTCAATACTCAAACAAAAAGTCAACCTTTGGTTGTACGAAATAGAAACTTCCAATAGCAATTGGATGTAACAAAATGGTTTAAAGTGTAAGGTTTAAAGTTGTTTGCTAAACAAATCTTAAGTTTTAAACTTCAAATTTTTAAATAAAAAAATATGAAACATTGGATCGAAGCCGCACGTTTACGAACCTTACCCTTATCGGTTTCTGGAATAATTGTGGGGAGTATGTATGCTTTGGCGCACCCAACAGATAGTATATTGACCCCAACAGAAGTCTTTAACTGGCGATTGTTTGGCTTTGCAATTTTAACAACATTAGGATTGCAAATACTGTCCAATTTTGCTAATGATTACGGTGACGGCATCAAAGGAACAGATAATGAAGATCGAGTAGGACCAAAGCGCGCCATACAAAGTGGTGTGATTACTCCGCAAGCTATGAAGCGCGCCATTATAATTACATCAGTATTGACATTGTTATCTGCTATATTGTTGATTTATTATGCGTTTAGAGATACAAATGTATGGTTTTCTTTGTTTTATTTGGTTTTAGGAATTTTGGCAATTATATCTGCCATTCGCTATACAGTTGGGAATACCGCTTATGGCTACAAGGGTTTTGGTGATGTATTTGTGTTTGTATTCTTCGGATTGGTAAGTACTTTAGGTGTAAATTTTTTATACTCCAAACAATTGGATTTCGAATTGGTTTTGCCAGCAATAGCCATTGGATTGTTGAGCGTAGGTGTTTTAAATCTCAATAATATGAGAGACGAAGCATCCGATAGAAAATCAAATAAAAATACGATCGTAGTTAAAATTGGCGGAGCTAAAGCTAAAATATACCATTACATTCTTATTGTAACGGCGATGGTTTTGGTGTTGATTTTTGCAATTATAGATGATTTTAATTTTGATCAATACTTATTTTTATTGGTGTATATCCCTTTAACTAAGCATTTAATTACTGTATATAAAAACCATAATGCTAAGGAATTAGATCCCGAATTAAAAAAATTGGCACTGAGTACTTTTGCACTTTCGGTATTGTTGTCGTTAGGTATGATTTACTTCTTTTCGGATCTAGTTGTAAATACTTTTTTAGGTGGTAGATAAATAATAATCAAATACTAAATCACTCAATTTTTAAATTTAAAAAGATGAAAATAACATTTTACGGCCACGCCTCATTAGGGATAGAAGTAGGTGGCAAGCACATTCTAGTGGATCCTTACATTTCGGCTAATCCAAAAGCGGCTCACATTGACATCAATAGCCTTCAGGTGGATTATATTTTACTAACACATGCTCACGGAGACCACATTCTGGATGTCGAGGCAATCGCCAAAAGAACGAATGCAATAATTGTTTCCAATGCTGAAATTGCAGGTTATTATGGCGCAAAAGGCTTTCAATCGCATCCCATGAATCACGGAGGAAGTTGGAATTTTGATTTTGGAAAACTGAAATATGTAAATGCCATTCATTCCAGTTCGTTTCCCGACGGCAGTTACGGCGGGAATCCAGGTGGTTTTGTCATTGAAGGCGAGCATAAAAACATCTATATTGCGGGCGATACAGCGCTGACAATGGACATGAAACTTATTCCGATGCGTACTAAACTTGATTTAGCAATTTTGCCGATAGGCGATAATTTTACCATGGATGTAGAAGATGCGATTATAGCATCAGATTTCTTGGATTGCGATAAAATTTTGGGCTACCATTACGATACTTTCGGGTATATCGAAATCGACCACGAGGAATCCATTCGTAAATTCTTTAATAAAGGAAAAGATTTGATGTTGCTTGAAATAGGAAGTTCTATAGAGTTGTAGTTTTTATTTGGAGCAATCTCCTGCTATTCACTTGTATCTTTACTTGCTTAAAGAAAGCAAGTAAAGGATACCGTTTCTATCAGGGCTAAAAAATCATTTTAATCAAGAACATGAATAGTATAAAAGGAATTTTTCTACTCCTAACTGCACTCGCATTTCAAACGAGCGCTGCTCAAAAAGAGGGCTATTGGGATAAAATTCGCGCTACAACCGAAGAAATTACGGTTTCCGCAAGAGACAGAATCATCATAAAAACCCAAGATTTTCCTGAGGGAACTACTGAAGTCGTTTATAGAATAACGCTTTTGGACAAAAACCAGCAAATGGCGAGTAGTTTAGTTTCGGTTTTAAAAGCGATTCCGGACCCAACAGGAATTAGTCAAGGATCGGCAGGAGCGGTTTTTATCGTGTCTAAGATCTCAGGGGATGACAAATGCAAGTATGCTGTTTTTTCTGGCGCTGACTTAGCTACAAAATACAAAGAAAGCGGAAAAACAGATGATGCATGTTTTATTCAAGATACGCCGGTGAGCAAAGATGCCAAGCTAATTTCGACCGATAGATCAGCTTGTATGCAATCTGGTTTTAGGAATTTATGGTTTGGTTTCGAAAGTAAAAACTGGATTATGAACCAGAAAATTATTCTAGAAGTCGTGCCGTGGGTCGATAACAAACTCAGTCGTGGCTGGACCGTTGAAAACAGAAAAGCAATTATTGATCAATGCAAAACATCGAATTTGGCACAAAAAATGACTAATTCTGATGATTTTTGCGTTTGTATTCTCGACAAAATCCAAGCCAAGTACAAATTTAAGGAATTTCAGAAATTATTGGCTGTAGAGCGTGCTAAAGCGTTTAAGGATTTTGGGAACAGTTGTTTTGGACAAAGCAGTCTTTCTAAAAGTGTGTATGACGATTTGCGCAAGCAAGCCGCTGTATTAGCTAAGCAAGGAAAGCAAGGCGAAGTAATTCAGAAACTGACAACGATAATCAATGATGGTAAAGCCACTGCATTAGATTACAACGCCATAGGAAGCAGTTATCTTTTGACGAAGCAATACGGGAAAGCGATTAAATTCCTGAGAGAAGGCGAGAAGCTCGATGATACGGAGTTGTTGATCAAATTAAATTTGGCGCATGCCTATTTATTGAATGATAATTATTCGTCAGCAAAAGCCATTTATAAGGAGTATCAGTCTCAAAACGTAACGGATAGCTTGAGTTGGACTCAAGAAGTAAAACAAGATTTTGTCGCTTTCAAAAAGGCAGGAATTCCTTCAAAAAATTTTGAAAGAGTTTTGAAGTTGATGGAGCGATAAGTTAATTTTTTAAAAACTAAAATGGTTTATCTGTTTTAAAGAAGTAATTATTAAATCAAGCATTTTTTGTTATAATTCTAGTGTTAAAAAAATATATTCCCAAAACGGGAACTTTTTAAGTATCTTTGTAAAATAAATTGAATTTGAGGGTAATTGCGAAAAAAATATTGAGGGATTTCTGGATCGTGCATACTGATTGCGAACAGCAGTTAAAATCTTGGTTTCAGGAAAGTAGCAAAGCAGAATGGGAAAATCCAAATATGATAAAACAGCAATATCCAAGTGCGAGTATATTGAATGATAATCGATTTGTTTTCAATATCAAAGGGAATAAGTACCGATTAATAGTAAAAATAAATTTTGATTATCAAATGGTTTGGATTCGGTTTATTGGAACGCATGCAGAATATGATAAAATTGACGCCAACAAAATTTAATTACGATGGAAATTAAACCGATAAAAACAGAAAACGATTACAATCAAGCTCTTGTAAGACTGGAAGTTATTTTTGATGCGAAAAAAGGCTCGTCTGAAGGCGACGAATTAGAAGTGCTTGGAATTTTAATCGACCAATACGAGAATGAACATTTCCCTGTAGGCATGCCAGATCCAATTGAAGCAATAAAATTCAGAATGGAGCAAATGGGATACAATCAAAATGATTTAGCGAATATTGTTGGTTTAAAAAGTCGTGCGAGCGAAATCTTAAATCGCAAACGAAAACTTTCATTGGAAATGATCCGTCAATTGCACGAGCAGTTAAACATTCCTACAGATGTTTTGATACAAGCGTATTAAAATTGATTAAGTTTATTCCAATTCATAATTCACAATTTATAATTCATAATTTTGAAAGCAACCTACCACAAATACATGCTCCATTTTAAACGTCCATCAGGAACTTCCCGTGGCGTTATGACCGAAAAAGAAACTTGGTTTATTGTCTTGGAACAGGACGGTAAAAAAGGAATAGGAGAGTGCGGTATTCTGCGCGGATTGAGTATTGATGATCGACCAGATTATGAAGAAAAATTGCAATGGACTTGTGCCAATATTCACCTTGGAAAAGACAGGTTATGGGAAGCGTTATTAGAGTTTCCTTCGATACAATTTGGAATCGAAATGGCGTTTCAATCTTTAGTGAGTGAAACTCCTTTTTTACTCTTTCCTTCGGCCTTTACGCATGGTTCAAAATCGATGGTGATAAACGGTTTAGTTTGGATGGGTGAGGAGGCTTTTATGAAGCAACAAATTGAGGAAAAATTAGAAGAGGGCTTTACCTGTGTAAAACTAAAAATTGGGGCTATAGATTTTGATCAAGAATTACGATTATTGCGCTTTATTCGAGAACATTTCAGTCCGGAACAAGTCGAAATTCGGGTAGATGCTAACGGTGCTTTTGATGAAAATGAAGCTTTAAATAGATTAACTCAACTATCTGAATTTAAGCTGCATAGTATTGAGCAACCGATACAAAAAAATCACACTGACAGGATGGCAGAGTTGTGTAAAACCAGTCCTTTTCCTATTGCGTTAGACGAAGAGTTGATTGGCGTATTTGGTATGCAGGAAAAAGAGCAATTATTGACTAAAATCAAGCCGCAATACATTATTTTGAAGCCTAGTTTTGTGGGTGGTTTTCGTGGCACACAAGAGTGGATTTCATTGGCTGAAAAGCATAAAATCGGGTGGTGGATAACCTCAGCTTTGGAGAGTAATATTGGACTGAATGCCATAGCACAATGGACGTATTTGCAGCAAAATTTAATGCCTCAGGGATTAGGAACTGGAGCATTGTATACGAATAATTTTGATAGTCCATTAACTGTTGCTACAGGTCAATTGTGGTATAAACCAACAACAGCTTGGGACTTTGATTTTTCAAAATTCATGTAGATAATTTTAAAAAAAATGCTCTTTAATAAATCAAAAAAAATTATTCTTTTGATTGTTTAGAGATGTATTTACGAAGGGATTCCTGCGCCTGTTGTTGAATTTTCTTTTGAAAAAACCCTGTCCATCCAAGTAAAAAACCTGTAACTCCAAAAGCTTGTTTAGACCATTTATACAGGTCAAATTCATCAACATGCTTTATGATAAGACCGTTTTTAAATTGAAATTGAGCAGCAATAGTATTGACCACCATTTTATTGGTTTTACTAAATATATAGGTAGCCTGCCATAGAGCAGAGCCCATAAATTCATTGGCTTGACAGTCAGAAAAAATTACTTTTAAATTACCGTTACTTCTTTCTAAAAGCATTTTCCACATCATAGAAATCTGATCACCAGTTAAAGTGCCAAAAACAGGGTCTCTAAATTGTGCATCGGCAGCGTAACATTGACTCATGCTATTAAAGTCACTATTTGCAAAAGCAGTATAAAATTTTGTGATTGTATTTTCGGTATCAGTCATAGTATGAATTTTAGTAAAACTATTAAATTTCTTGCGAAACCACATATTTATTTAAAAAATAAACGTTCGATGTACAAGAAAGCTATTAATAAAAACAAAAAAGGATAGCTTTTTGGGCTATCCTTTTTTAAAATATCAATTCAAATTATTTTATAAACTTATTTTACAACAGGTATTATATCAATTATAACAGTACGGTTGTAAAAGCGTTCCTCTGGAGTTTTGTTATCAAAAGGTGCGTTATTTTCGTTCTCACCATAACCAGAGACATCAAACTTCACATCGTTTCTACCAGCTTTACTCAAGCTATTTTGAATGATGGTTTTCACATCATTGGCACGAGCTAAAGACAATTCTTGATTGTAAGCCACCTCACCAATAACATCTGTATGTCCTTTAATCATTACGGTTGCTCCCATAGGAATTTTAGGCGTAACAATTTCAGTTAGATATTTTTCATACATAGAAATTGCTTCTGAGGAATTAAATTCGTAGATGATACTATACCTTGTACCTTCATCCATTTTTGCAGGAGTCCAAAGCACAACATGAGCAGTAGTTTCTTTCTCTACAATTTTTCCACTTTTAGTTTGACCAATCATTTTTACTTTATAATCTCCTTCTGGACGAGACTCTAAAATCATTTTTCCAGGAATTTTTACCTCATCTTGTGTATACGGACCAAAAGATTTTGTTTTTCCTTGTTCGTCTGTTAATTGTAAAGACCATGACGATAAGGCTTCTCCAGCTCCTTTATTATCAAAAGTAACATAACTTTCAACTGGGGCTTCCTGTGATGCAATTATCTGCACTGGTTTTAATGGTGCATTAGGACCACTTTGAAATTCCATCAATAAATCTGGAGAGTTACTTTCTATAGAAACTCTGCGATCTCCTTCACGTAGTAACACTAATTCTTGCGTTCCTCCTGGTTGTTCAGATGGTATATTGGGTTTGTTTTGACCTTTTGTAGTAATTCTAGATGCATTGATTGCAAATGTATTTACCAAGTAGGTTTTAATAGATTCTGCCATTGTAAGACCCTCTGAATTACTATTATTTGATGAACCTACCAAAGTAATTGTTGCTGAAGGATTTTTTTGCATTCGGTCTCCAAGGATATTCAGTACGTTGTAATACACCGTCATTTGACGTTTTGAACGATCTGATAAATTTTTTGGAGCAAATGTTTCCAATTGATCCTCTTTGAAATCCTTTACTTGATTTTTTGTTAAGGATACATAACGATTTGGAATTTCAGTAGAACCTTCATTAAAGAATACATAGTTTCTAAGTGGGAAAATTTCAGTCATTCTTCTTTCTCCAGGAACATTGTTAGGAGAATTTACAGCGAACTGTACTTCACGGTCTTTTACTAAATCTGTAGCTTCTTGAATGTTTTTTCCTTGTCCAAATTTAAGTGCAACTCCAGCTCTTATTGTAGTTATATTCCAAGTTTCTGTAGCACGTGGATTTTGTCCAAAATAAGGTTGGAAAGAAACAAAAGGGGATAATACAAACTGTGTTTTGTTGCGATCTGATGAAAGTGGAATATCAAAACCAGCACCAATTTGCATGGACAAAATAGTTTCTTCAATTTCACTAAATTCACCCGTAACAGGAGCAGAAGGTGCTTGATTTGGGAAAGCCGGATTTATACCCAACTGGTAGGTAAAAGATTTATCCATATTGAAAGCCAAACGTGGACCTCCATACAGATAAAAATTAGATTTAAAAGGTGCAAAGCGCACACTTGGCTCAATGGTAATATAGCTCAAATCTGTTTTTAAGTCTGCAGGACAATCACATGCGGTAAGCACCTGATCAAAAGATCCTCTACGGCTATCATAACCTGCTTGTAACATTACTCCCCATCTTGAAGTAGAAGGACGATATTCTAAAAGTGGCGCAATAAAAAGTCCAACTCCATCTCCATCATGAAAAGTAGCAGGAGGTGTAAAAGCAGCATTCAACTGATTTGTTGAGCCACGATAAAAATTAAAATTGGCTCCACCTGCAACCCCAAAGTACCAAGAAGGTTTAGCATATTTTATCGCTCTAACTTCTTGTGCTTGAACTGTTTGAACACTTAACCAAGATAAAGCAACTATTGCAACACTTTTGGTAATGTTAATAGGGGACCATACAGAAGATGGTTTCTGATTATATTTAGTTTTTGATTCCATTTTTTTATATTTTAAATTATTCATTTTTTTGGTAAATCCCGCCCTAAGACGGGATGTAATTATTTAAATTTAAACCAACCTACTTTGTATCTAATTATTGGATGTTAATAACAGTATTTACCATAGTAACTGAAGCAACTATTGAAATGGCTTTACCATTTAAAGTAGTTACAGCAGCATTTGTACTATTAGCTGGGTTAGATAATGTTATACCAGAATTAGCTGCTATAGTTCCAACCATAACTCCACCACCTGCGTAGTTGATTACTGCTGTTTCTTTTACATACCAAAATACGTTGCTAGCTAAAGCTCCACCTGTCAATTTTATACTTCTCGGCAATACTGCTCCCACTGTTAATGATGATCCTGCTTGGAAGATCCAAACATCATTTGGACCACCGTTAAGTGTTAAATCCCCACTTGTGATATTGATTGTACTTGCAGAGGTGTAAATACCTGGAGCTAAAATCTGTCCACCAAGATCTGCAGTACCAAGGACTGCACCTCCTGGTTTTGAAGCTGGAGAAATACTATTATAAAGTGCTAATGCTGTGTTATAATCAGGATTTGCAGCTGTACCAACTATAATTCCGCCATTTGCAAGCCCTCTATTAAGTGGTGTAACAGTGTAATCGATATTGTTTGGAACATCGTGAAATCCTGTTACTAGCGTTGCAGCAGCAGTTGTGCTAATACTTCCATTGTTAATTCGTGTAAATAATCCTTGATTAGTTATTCCTGCACTTCCTCCGAAAACTCCTAAAGTTGAACCACCAGGTGGTAAAGCAGTCGTAACACCTGTAGAAAAGCTCCATACCTTTGCAATTGCCATTGGCACACCTGCCACATTTTTAGCTGCTGTAGATACAGTAGCAGTGTATGTTTTTCCAGCTAATAATAAAGAATTTGGCTTGAATGAAGCAGTTAATCCAGAATAGGTAACTACACCAGCAACATTGTTATTTAAATCATCTTTTACTGTAAATGTAGTAGCAGGATCAATCAAGGTTGCCGGATCCATAGCCATGTTAAATAGTGCAGTAATTGTTTTATTTAATGGAACATTAGTTGCAAGCGGAGCAGGGTCAGTGCTAACCACAAATGGTGCTACACCAGTTATGAATTTCCATACATATTCTGTTTGCAAAGCATTACCCGCTAAATCTTTAGCTGTAGTTTTGATTCTTGCTGTATATTCTGTAGTAGCGAGAAGTAGAGTGCTTGGGGAAAATGTAGCAACAAGACCGGAATAAGTAACAACACCGTTTATTGTTGTACCGCCCGTTTCTACCGTAAATGATGTAGTAGCAGGAACAATAAAGGTTGCTGGATCCATTTCCTTATTAAAGGTTGCTGAAATTTTCTGATTCAAAGAAACACCTGTAGCTCCAGGAGCTGGAATTCTAGATTCTACAACTGGACAAATACCTACTGTTTCTATAAAATCGTCTTCTGCACATCCAGAAATTAAAGCAATAAATAGTATTGCAAATGTTGATAGTAAATTTTTCGTTTTCATTTTTTTTGATTTTAATAGATTAAGTATTCTACACAACAAAGGTTACTATGTTGATAGGCAAAAGAGTTATACAATTAAAAATAGAAGTAGTAAGATTCACTTATTTATCGTGTCTAAACATTATAATTAACTGATAATGAATTACTTGTATAAAAAAATAATAAGAGTAAAATTTTAAGAATCTTTTGTTTATAAGATCGAAATTGAAAATAGTATTGTTGAAGCTGATTTTTTGTATTTTTTTTTTGGAAATTACTATTCAAAGAAAAAATACAGGGCAAATTGAAATTTGTTTAATCAATAAAATTCCATCCATTTCTAATTTGAGTTTAACCAAAAAAAAGAGGATAGCTTTTGTGGCTATCCTCTAATGAATTTTAATTCTTTATAATGTGTTGCAATTAAGGTTGCTTTTCTAGGGTATAATTTTCAGCTTTTTTACTTACAAAGTTTGTTATTGCAAATTGTAAAATTGTACCAAGAACCTTTTTAATAGGATTATGGGTAGAACCCAATAAAACTTTTTTTGTTAAGTATCCTGATGCAATACCAATAACACTGTTAAAAATATTTCCTTTAAATTCTGTGGTAGTAGTAAGCTGCCCAAAAGCATTTTTTATAAGATTTACCGGTTTCAAACTTTCATACGTATGGTAATACTGATCTTTAAGTTGCATTAAATCTTCAGCTTGTTTTACTTTCAGTAACGCGATTGCTTCTTTAAGAATTTCGGTCTCTTGTTGCTTTTTCATATTAACTTTTTTTAAGCATTTTAGCAATTATAAAGTTGCTGATAGGCATTTTGAGTACTTTATCTTTTACAATGTATAACACAATTGCAAGGACTAAATAGATACTGGAAACAATAAAAAAACCATGATATACTTTTCCAACTAATTCTCCTACCCATAAGGATAGGCCAATATTAGCCAGAAAGGCAAACAGCACAAAAACAATAGAAACGGTTAAACGTGAAATTAATGAAGAAAGTACATCAGCGGTTTTATCAACTGCGGTAAGTTTTACCAAATCAATGGTTGTTTTAGTATAATCTTCTGCTCTTTCAAAAAGCATTTCTATTGTTGATGTGTTCTCTTCCATGGTATTTTTATAGATGAATTTAATATTGAAATTATAATAGTACTTATATAGTAGTATTTTTTATTTCATTTTTAGCATCATAAAATTTTGATTTACCCTCTTCAATTAGCGTTTCACCATCATTTTTGACATCATAGAACTTTGATTTTCCTTGAGCTAATAAGGTTTCACCTTCAGTCCAAATTTTTTCATACTTTTTGTTTATTGTTCCAAGTAAAGTATCTAATTTGTCTTTAAGTTCATCAGCATAATCATTGCTTTTATCCATGATTTTCTTTCTTGTTTTGTCTCCTTTTTCAGGTGCAAACAAAACGCCTAATAATGCTCCTACAGCTACTCCGCCTAAAACTCCTAATATTATTTTATCTGATTTCATAATGTTGTATTTTATTGTTAAATGTTATGTTTTAAAGACTTCTACCTTGTATAAGTCTGAATAATATTGCGATTACTGCAATTACAAGTAAAACGTGTATAATAGATCCAAGACTGAATGCAAAGAATCCAATTGCCCAAAAGATTACTAATATTACTGCTATGGTGTAAAGAAGATTGCCCATTTTTTTTTATTTAAGTGATTAATTAATTGTTTTATTATTTTTCTTAGACTTTTCTGCCTGATATAAGTCTGAATAAGATTGCTATAACTGCAATTACAAGCAGTATATGGATAATTGACCCAGCGCTATAGGCAAAGAACCCAATAGCCCAGAATATTACTAAAATTACTGCAATGGTGTAAAGAAGGTTACTCATGATTTCTAGTTTTTAAGTGGTTGTTAATTATTTTGAACACAAACGATTAGCCTTTAAAATTCTGCGAATGCTTGTGTTTTTTTATACTTTAATTTAATGTAGTGGCGTTTGTAGTGAAACGCTTAAAGTGCAAAGGAAGCATATACACTCAAGACACTGTTTTTAGCATCTGGCGAGGTAAAATTACTATTGGCGTCGTCTTTACCAATTTTGGTAAGACCATAATTATAACGTACTCCAAAACTAACGGATTCTAAATCAAGACCAACTCCTCCAGCTAAACCAGCATCAAATCTATTGAAGTCATCTACATTTACATTGTCTTCAAAATTGTAACTACCGCTATCAGATTTATTAGTTGTTTTACCGCTAATTAAATAAGCAGCATAAGGACCTGCATGAATGTTTAAATTTTGGGTAAGATTAACCACTAATAAAAGGGGTACTTCGATATAATTTAACTTGAATTGTGCTGTTCCGTTCACTAACGCATTATTATAAACTAATTCAGCTCCTTTTCCTGTGTACGAAATCTCAGTTTGGAAAGAGATGTTCTCTGAAACAGGCATTTTAGCAAAAAGTCCTACATTAAATCCTGTTAGTACATTATTATCATCAACATCATCTGTATAAAAGTTAGAAAAGTTTACTCCACCTTTTATCCCAAATTTCGTTGCATCTTCTTGAGCTTGAACAGTTGTAAAGGTCATTAAGCTAAGTGCTAATGAAGCGAAAATCAGTTTTTTTGAATTTTTCATTTTGTTTTTTTATTGAATTATTACACTACAAATATCAGAATCTTACATAAGGTAATTGTTACAATACTTTTGGTTAAGTTTACATTATTCACACCTTAATCATTTTAGTATCAATTATTATGAGTTTTTTTAAGGAAATAAAAAAACACAAAACCAAAAAAAAGACGCGTTTTTTAACGCGTCTTTTTAGAGTTCTATTTATTATCTACTGTCAGGTTTTTAAAAGCTTGGCCTAATTCATTCATGTCACGATTGTATTCTTTCTTGAATGATTCCCAATCATCTTTTGAATCTTTTTTATAGCTTTCAATCTTTGCTTTCATGTCGTTATTTTTTTGTTCTAATACTGCAATTCTTCTAGCGTATTCGGTATCAATCGAACTACCTGTATTTTTCATACGTGCTTTTAGATCCAATATTCTATTTTCATTGGCAGTAATTGTCGCATCTGTGCTAGCTCTAAATGCGTCCCATTCTTCATGAGTCGCTTCTTTACGCGCATCTGAGAGTTCTTCTTTAGCGTCATCAAGATTTTCTCTTGCATTTTCAACATTATCTTGAGCAGCTTCCTCTTTTTTTGTAGTGTTTTGACAACTGGTCAAAACGGTTCCAGCCATAATGGTTGTAATTGCTAGTGTGTAAAGTGTTTTTTTCATTTGATTTAATTTTAGGTTTCGTTTTAATTTGTTCGTAAGGGTCTTGTATGTTCACATGTAAATTGCTGTTTTATAGAACTGCTAAGTAGCAGACAATAGTGGCGATTGTAATAAATTATTTTTAAAGCAGTGATCAATCATATAAGCGAATTGCGATTTTTTCAACAACTGATAAGCTCTATTTTTTCAATGAATTGCTTTTTGTTTTTAAACTTTTAAAGTCAATATGTCGTATTGAATTAAATCGATTTTTTCTATTATGTTTATTTTCAGGCCATTGAAATTTAATTCTCTAAGCAGTCAATTAAAAAAAAATACTAGTACAAAGTTGGGGTATGGAGGCAAAAATTCAGTTATAAAACTTTTAGAATAAGTTGTATTATTTACAGATTATCAAAAAAACACATAATTTAAATCTGTACATTTTATTATACAAAATATTGATTAAAAGGAATATAATATGTATTAACTGACGCTATAATTTAAGTATAAAGATTCAGTTTTTGGTAAGCAAAAAAATCATTAAAAACGTTCTATAAGTAGATGTCGTTTTTAACGATTTTAGATTTTTAATTCCTGGAGTCAACATCTTTATAAAATTTAAAAAGACATTGTCAACTTCATTCTTTAAATTATAATGAAAGAACCTATGTCGGTAATTTGACCTGCTGTAATTACTACATCAGTTTTAACTACTGGCAATAATGGAAGTGATGGTGTGATCGTAATTTTGTATGTTCCTGGAGGAAGACCCATTACCATAAAATCGCCATTATCATTTACATTACTGGTATAACTTACACCACTTGCAGAAGTTGCTTCAACAACGGCCATAGTTCCTACTGGAGTAATTTTACCTTTTACTGTACCACTGATTGCTTGTTCGATGGTTCTAATCACTGGTTTCAATGAGTAGGTTCCATTTCCTTGCTTCACAATAGATTTATTAGCGTCAAAATCTAAAAGAACGGTATACAAAATACCGTCTTGAAGTTTGTTATTAACTTTTATTTTTAATCCGCTTTGCTCTGCACTTGGAGTACTTAATGGGTAACTTACACCGTCTAGAACTACTGTATTATTTGGACCTAAAATAAGTCTTACTTGATTTACTGAAGAAATTTCAAGTGAATCAGTAGCCAGTAAAGTATCTACACCATTAGAGAATTCCAATAAATTATAGATTCCTTTTTTTACATTCAGTAAGACAATTTTTCCACCATCACCTGTAACTTCTACACCTTGTACGTCTACATTTACTTCGTCATACGGCCCAGGTGCATCTGTTAATCGAACGGCATAAGGGTAACTAGCATTTGCATCATCATCATTATTACAAGAGTAAATTATTGCTCCAAGTAATAGGAAAGGCAGGATAAATTTTATTTTTTTCATAATTTTTTACTTTAGGTATTCTATTAATACTTAAGTAAAGGTACTTTTCGAACCAAGATATTGTGTTATAGAACTATAGTTTAAAGTTGTATAATTGTCACTTGTACTTAATCTAAGATGATATTTCAAAAAAGCAAATGGTGATTGATATCTTTTAAAATACAATTGCTACGATATGGAACGGTTACTTTATAGTGTCAAATTTGGCACCCATATTGAGTTCTTTTTTCATTTCATTTTCTTCCAGATCTTCTAAATCTTCCAATTTTTTATCTTCGGCCTTTTTCTTTTTATTGAAATATCCGCGCAGTAGAAAATTGTGTTTGGCAGCTTCGATTACTTCATTTAAACCTTTGGTTCCTGTTTTCACATTTGTCATTGTAGAATCTATCATTAAACCCATTTTTTCATCGCTAACTAATTTAGATAAAGCTCCTTTTCCATTATTCATTTTTATAGTGAATTTTGAAAATTCGTTAGAACTATTTTCTAGATTAATAACCATTTTTTTTATGCTATTTCCAAACTCTTCATCGGAGACCAACCTGGATAAAGCACCATTTCCATTATTCATGCTACTACTGAACTGAGCAAGCTCTGCGGTAATAACTCCAGCATTATCTACACTTTTTTTAACGCTCACCATCAAGTCATCCATTTCTATTGCTTGTTTAGAGGCAATATTGTCGTTGTCTTCTACAATAACATTGGAGTTTTTACCAGATGAAATTATAAGTACTTTATCACCCATCAAACCATCAGAACTAATACTTGCAATAGCATCTTTTTTGATGTATTTACGAACTTCTTCTTTGATGACTAATTTAATAACCACCGATGTATCTGTTAAAAACTCTATTTCTTCTACCGTACCGATATTGATACCAGAGAAACGAACATTATTGCCGACATCGAGTCCGTTTACTGAATTAAATTTGGCAGTCAACTCAAATGTAGAGCCAAATAAATTTTTCTGTTTTCCAACAAAATATATTGTTGTAACAAACAGTACCAACCCAATAATTACAAACATTCCTAATTTCCATTGGTATCCAGATTCTTTATTCATTTTATTTTGTTTTTTTGGTTATATAAAAAAAGATCGAACCCATTCGTCATCACTTTTTTCTAATTCTTCGTAGGTTCCTTCCACATGTATTATACCTTCTTTTAAAATTACTAAACGATCAGCAGTATGTTTTGCGCAAGCCATATCGTGCGTAATTATGATGGAAGAGGTTTTATTCTTTTTTTGAATTTCTAATACTAATTCGCTTATTTCCCTCGAAGTAATAGTATCGAGTCCCGTTGTTGGTTCGTCGTATAAGATGATTTCTGGTTTTAAAATTAAAGTTCTAGCCAAACCAATTCTTTTACGCATACCTCCTGATAATTCAGATGGCATTTTATCTATCGCTTCACTTAGACCTACATTTTCTAAGATTTCCTTTATCTGATTTTCAACTTCTTCTGACGATAATTCTTTTGCATGACGCTTGAGTGTGAATGCCAAATTTTCTCGTACGCTCATGGAATCGTATAATGCTGCATTTTGAAAAAGGAAACCAATTCGAACTCGTATTTCATTGAGTTCGTTGGTATCAATTTTGGTAATATCAGTGCCAAAAACATTAATTACTCCTGAATCAGCGCCTACTAGACCTACAACACATTTTATTGTGATTGATTTTCCAGAACCTGATTTTCCTAAAACCACTAAATTTTCTCCTTTTTTTACTGAGAAAGTGACTCCTTTTAATACTTCGTTAGTGCCAAAGGTTTTATAAAGATCCTTGATTTCTATAACAGTTTCATTTGTTGCAGCAAGTGGAGCTTGGGGTGTTGTTTCTTGTATCATTTTAAAGAAATAAATCAGTTATTTGAACCGCTAACATATCAATAATAAATATTGTTAACGATGCAGTCACAACAGCTGAATTTGCTGCTTTTCCAACACTTTCTGTTCCATTTTCTGCATTAAATCCCTTGTAACAGCCAATCATTCCTATAAAAAAGCCAAAGAAAAATGTTTTGATCGTAGCTGGGAAAATATCTAAAAACGTAATAGATTCTAAAACTTGTGAAATGTACCGAAACATATTAACATCACTGTGAATATTTATTCCTACGTATCCGCCTACGATCCCAATACCATCGGCATAAATTACTAAAAGTGGTACCATAAGTGTAGTGGCCAAAATACGTGTAACTACTAAATATTTATAGGGGTTTATAGCTGAAACTTCCATAGCATCTATTTGTTCCGTAACTTTCATAGATCCTAATTCGGCACCTATACCAGAGGAAACTTTACCTGCGCAAATCAGTGCGGTAATAACTGGAGCAATTTCCCTTATTAAGGATAGTGCAACCATACTTGGCAACCAGGATTCTGCGCCAAACTTGGCTAATGTTGGTCTTGATTGTAATGTGAGTACTAAACCCATAATGAATCCAGTAATCGTTACTAATGGTAGGGATTTATACCCTATTACGTAACACTGTTTTACAAATTCTTTGAATTCATATGGAGTTTTTAATACTTCCTTGAAAAAACGCGCACCGAATATTGTGATTTTGCCCACATCATCGAAAGTTTCTTTCAGGTAGTTGGTTACACTTTCTTTTCTGACTGTTATTGTTTTATTCATTAAGAATTTTTTTTGAATGCGTATTAATTATCAATAATCTCCTGTTACGCTATTAGTACTACTCTTTGATATTGTATGCTATTGAGCTAGTATGTACAATAGTCTATAAAGTATTATTTTTAAAGGTCTTTTTGCAAATTTAATTAGGAATACCCCTATAGCTGTTACATAACTCTTGTCTATAGTTTCAATATTCACAGATGCAAAAAATGAAATTGTAACAGTACTATCAAGCCTAATGCTTTTTGCCAAAAAGTAATAACAAAAAAAAGGCTATTGTTAAAACAATAGCCCCAAATAAACAAAACCAAACTAACCTTTTATTTTTCGCAAATCATGAAATCTTTTCATTGTGAAAAAATTATTATGCTACAAGCATCTGTATTTTCTAACTTAAGAACTATGTTCTTGTATTGTGGTATTTTTTAGTAGTGAAAAAGAAAAAAATAAAACCATTAAAAAAATATTTATAGACTGTTTTTAACAACAGTTTCAAAAAGTGTTCAAATGGTTCTATTCAATAAAAAAACAGGGTAATTATTTCAGGAAAACACTATTTTTTGGTATTACTTAAAATCGGCCACTTAAATTAATTGTTACTTTGAGTTTCTGATTCTAGTACTAATCTTGGTACTTCAAAATTTCTTTTTGGAGTAATTTTACCTACTCTGCAATAACTTCTGGAAGCAATACATACTTCGTTTGTTGAATTTTCCATATAATTTTTATTATTATTCTAAATATCTTCTTAGTGTCCATGCCATTGTTTCGTGTGCTTCCATCAAGCCAGTCAAGAAATCAGCGGTACCGGCATCCTTATTTTCATCGGTGCTAGTATCAACATCTTTTCTTAAATGAACGATAATAGTTTCATGATCTCCTAATAATTCTTTTACCATCTCTTTTTGAGTTGGGTAGTGATTAGGCGACTCTTTAATGATTGTTAAATCGGCAAACTCTTTCATAGTTCCTATGGATTTTCCACCCAGCTTGCTTATACGTTCAGCAACATTATCAATTGATGCTTCAAGTTCTGTATATTGAGCTTCAAATAATTTATGAAATTCCATAAAACTCTCCCCACAAACATTCCAATGAAATTTTCGTAATTTTACGTATAATGTCATTTCATTAGCTAAAATCGACGATAAGATAGCAATACTGTTATTTAAATGTTCTTGTGTAATTCCTATTTGTAATTTCATAATTTCTGAATTTTATTAATGTTTAATTTTTGTCCTTAAATACGATTTAGTGTAATTCTTTTCTTTTGAATTCTCAAAATAGGGTATTGCAATTAAGACTAAAATTTTACATTACAAAGTTCATTTTATTCATCTGAAAAAAATTATAAAATTTATATAATAAGTTTCATTATTCACACACTATTTTTTTTCTTAAAAGACAAATATTCAATATTTATTAGGTGTGATCATTCTACTACAGTGTATTATGAATCGGATAATCAGTATATCCTTTTTCATCTGCCGAATAAAATAAATCCGTTTTAAGATCTTCGGATAAAGGCCAATCATTTTTAAATCGTTCTACCAAGTCAGGATTATTAATAAAAGGACGTCCAAAAGCAACAAGGTCGGTAAGCCCACTTTCAATGGCTGCCTCGGCGCTTTCTTTATCATAACCGCCACAAAGAATCAACGTATTCTTGAAATTATGACGAATCAGTTTCTTGATTTCCCTAGGAACAGCAGGTGCTCCCATTGCAGAATGATCTACAAGATGAATATAGGCAATGTCCAGTTTATTAAGTTCTTTAGTAAGGTAATCGTATGTTTCATGAATTTCTGGATAATGCGGCATATCACTGGCTACTCCGTAGGGAGATAAACGAATGCCTGTTTTTTCCTTTCCAATAGCTTGTGCAACTGCGGCAACTACATCAAGTACAAAACGGCATCGATTTTGAATGCTACCGCCATATTGATCCGTACGGATATTGCTTACAGGCGAAAGAAACTCTTCTAACAAATACCCGTTGGCACCATGCAATTCGACACCATCAAATCCTGCAAATAAGCCATTTTCAGCTGCAGCCACATATTCAGTTTTTGCATGTAAAATATCTTGTTCGGTCATCTCTTTCGGTACTGAAAAATCTTGTAAGCCTTTCAAGTCGGTCCACATTTGTCCAGCAGCTTTCACTTGAGAAGGAGCAAGAATTTGAGATTCTACAGGCATATTCAACGGATGACTTATTCTTCCGGAGTGCATTAATTGGATAATTATTTTCCCACCGTTTTCATGAACGGCTTTGGTTGTTTTTTTCCAACCCTCTACTTGTACTTTACTAAATATACCTGGAATTCTGGCATAACCAAGCCCATTTGGAGATGGAGAAGTACCTTCAGTTATGATTAATCCGGCATTGGAACGTTGTTTGTAATATTCGGCCATCAAGTCATTGGGAATATTGTCAATAGCTCGACATCTTGTCATTGGTGCCATAACAATTCGGTTTTTCAAATCAATAGACCCCAGTTTTTTTAATGTAAATAGCTCGTATGTTTTCATGTCTTTTTTTAATTATTTATTACTATCAAAATACTTGTGTTTTATTAAGTAAAAATACCGTCTAAATAAATTGAGGTATTGTAACAACACTATTAATTTTTATTTTTTTTGGAAAAACATTTTTTTAAAAATCTAATGCTACAGTTTTCTTTCTCTTTATTTGCATATTATTTTTACTGTTCATTTTAACGTCGCTAATTTCTCTACCAAAGATGAAATGTTGAACTAGCATGGTTTTTATTAAAAATAATTAAAACGAAATCTGTGTTAAATTTTATATTTCAAAACTTTAGTGATAAAATTATGTTAGGCAACATTCCTTTTTTATTCTGATTAACGGGTATCAAGCTCGTGTACCGCTTCGTTGGTCATAGGCGGAAGATTGGAAAACCCCTATGTTCTTGATGCCGTTACGCCAATCTGGCAAATCAGAAAAACGCTACCTAACAAAATAATTTTATATTCTTATAAAAACTACATAGGATTTGAAAGGCCGCTAATGCGAATGAGTTTCTTGTTTACAAATTCATGAATTCCTAATTCAGATAATTCTCTGCCGTAACCAGAATTTTTAGTCCCTCCAAAAGGCAGATCAGGTTGGGTGGAAGTTGGCTGATTAATAAATACCATTCCAGTATCAATTTTATCAGCGATACGTTTCCCTCGTTCTATATCTTGCGTAAATATGGAGCAACCTAGCCCAAAACTGGAATCATTTGTCAATGTTATTGCTGCTTCTTCATCGATGACTCTGTAGAAAGAAGCCACAGGACCAAATATTTCTTCATAATACGCAGGAATTTCTGGATTCAAATCTGTTAAAATAGTAGGTTGAACAAAAGCCCCAGGAAGATCAGAGCGAGTTCCACCAAGCAAAATGGTTGCTCCAGCATCAACAGATTTCCTAATTTGATCTACAATATGTACAGCAGCAGCTTCGCTGCTCATCGGTCCTAATTCTGTCTTGGAGTTCATCGGGTCACCAACAATTAAGTTGGACATTTTTTCTTTGAATTTTTCAAGGAATTCATCTGCAATTGCTTCTACAGCTATAAATCTTTTAGACGCTACACAACTTTCACCATTATTATTAATTCGACCTACAACTGCGCATTCTACAGCTTTGTCAATGTCTGCATCTTCAAGAATAATGAAAGCATCATTACCACCCAATTCCAATACTGATTTCTTTAAATATTTTCCGGCTTCAGATGCTATACTTGCACCAGCCTCCTCACTTCCGGTTAGTGAAACTCCCTTTATTCTTTTGTCTGCAACTAAAGCTGTTGCTCTTTTTCCAGAAATCAAAAGATTAGTATAAAGACCATTTGGCGCTCCAACTTCGTTAAACAAATCTTCAATAGCAATGGCGCATTGAGGAACCATTGATGCGTGTTTTACAACAATTGTATTTCCAACCATAATATTTGGAGCAGCAAAACGTGCTACTTGATAAAACGGAAAATTCCATGGTTGAACGCCCAATAGTACACCGATGGGACTACAACGGACGAGGGCACTTCCAAATTCAGGTTTTAACTCTTTGTCTGCTAAAAATTCTGAGGCGTGCGTGGCATAGTAATCAAAAATATCAGCACTCAATAGAATTTCACCCTCGGCCTGAGCAATTAATTTACCCATTTCCAGTGTTATTATTTTAGCTAGATATTCTTTTTTTTCACGCATCAAAGCAGCTACTTTGTGCAATATTTGAGCTCGTTGCTCATAACTAGTTTCTTTCCATGAATTGAATGTTTTTGCAGATTGTGCAACCAACATATCAACAGCTTTATCAGTCATTTCCTCAAAAGAGCGTACAACTTTATTGGTGAATGGATTAACGGTTTGAATAGCCATTATTTATTATTTGAAAGATTAATTGAATTTTTTTCGGGAGTTATTAAACCATACATTGCTTCATATTGTAGCATGATATGTTTTTCGCCAATGGAATTAAAAAAATCTTCCAAACGTTTGATATGTTCTATTGTAAATCTCAGATGCACTTTGAGTGCATCAGCTAGCTCATCAGTAACAGCATTTTTAATCAGTACGGGAATAGAGATAAGTAGTGCTTTTTCTGTAAAGTAAATTTCTTTTAGTTCCTCTACAAAAATATTTCGACAACCTTCACTTGTTTCAGGGGATGTTGTATTTGAATTTCCTTTCCCTTTTTCTAGCCTGACATTTTTGTCCGTTTTGGTTATGGTACTTTTCATTTGTTTTTAATTTATTAAAAAACATTAATTCTATAGTGTAAAGTTGGGATTATATTACTTTTAAGCTATTACACAATTACTCGTATGTATTACATCTTTCACATATTATTAAACTAATCTTTTAAAATTAATCAGCATGAAAACCTAACTATTTCATAGCTTGTCAAAGTATTTAGTTCATTTATATTTACTAAAATAATAAGAACAATTTTAGTGATACAACTTATAAAAGGGGATATATAAGTAAGTTTTTTTTAGAGGATTTTAAAAGAAAAGTTCTATAAATCTGGTGAGTTTATAGATTATTTTGAAATGTAATTAGTGTTCAGGGAAAATAATCTAGAAATAAATAAATAAGAGTAGTTGTAGGCGATAAAACAATCCGCTAAGAGTTATAAAAAATAGACTCGATATTTGATATTTTAAGGTCTGTAATGCAAAAAAAACGATAATTATATAAATAAAAAAACTTCCTTTTACATAGTGAAAAGGAAGTTCTAGATTGTAATCAATTTATTTGTGCTCGAATGGACTATTGCTTTAAAGAAAAAGAATCATTCAAGTGCTAATATAATTTATGACTCATCTTTTGTAGTACGTACTAAACTAATTCCAGATACAAAGAAAATAATTCCTAATATACCGTAGATAATTAGTGATTTGACATCTCTTGTTTCACCTGATGTTCCAGCAAATATAACCGCTGTATAAATAAGACCTCCTATTCCAAGAGCAGTTAGTAACGCTCCAAAGATTCGTTTTAAATTCATGATTTTTAGTTTTTATGATTTATATTTATTTTCATAAGTTTCTTATTATTAGCTAATTGTTTAATAATGAAACTTTCTAAACTATTAGAACCACCTTTTAATGTGGTACTAATTACATGACAAATGTATTCCGATTCGCTTTTGAAAGTCTTATACAATTGTTAATAAAACTTACATCTTTCACACTCTTTGCTAGGCAATACTAGTTATGAATGGATTAAATATAGCAAAATAGTTTTTTGCATTAAGCAAGAGATGCGTTGGATTTCTGCTTAATTTTATACTTTTTATTGTATTTTTATCACGAAGCAAAAAAGTAGAATAGGAGTGTATGAAGTTAAATTTCTTTGTTCAATATGAAAACTTGGTTAAGTAGCTCCTAGAGTTATTTCAAACTATTTTGTAGGGTATTAAATTCTTCTTGTAATTCAGAGCAAGCTTGCGTACAAATTTCATCTAATTGCGTTACTAAACTATAAATAGTATTGTTTTTATCTTTTGTTATTGTAAAATCATGAATTTTTTTGGCAACGTTTTCATGATCTGGATGGATTCCCATAATTGTAAAAGAAGGTAGCATTTTATGAACAGCAGCACCTAATAAGGTCCAATTCTCTTCTTTCAAACTTTGTTTAATTGTATTTAATAGGTGAGGAGTTTGTTCTAAATAAATTGAAATCATTTCCATCATTAGCTCAGGATTTGATTTGGTACGTCGGTTTAAGTACGTTAAATCAACATATCTTATTTCTTCTTTTGAATTTTCATTTTCTACTATGTCATCAATAACTTCTATAATTTTTGGCTTAGATAAAAAGCTCACTATTTTGCTGTGTAGTAGTTTTTCATCAACTGGTTTAACAAGATAATCATCCATTCCTGCTAATTTACATTTTTCTAAATCTACTGTCGTGACATCAGCTGTTAATGCAATAATTGGGATCGAAGATTTCATTGTATTTCTAATGTATTCAGTAGCTTCAAATCCATTCATTACTGGCATTTGCAAATCCATAAGTACAACATCAAACTCTTTTTCTTTCAATTTTTCAACAGCTATTTTACCATTTTCGGCAATCTCACAATCAAATCCAAAGTCATCTAATATGGTTTTCATCAACATCTGATTCAAAGTAATATCTTCAACAACTAATATCTTCACATTTTTCATTTGCGAATCGAGCTCCATGATTTCATTTTCTAGTTCTGCTACAGCGTTAGTTTTTTTGAAACTCAACATAAAACTAAAAGTAGATCCTACATGTAAAGTACTTTCAACACAAATGCTACCACCTTGTGCTTCGAGCAATTGTTTTACTATTGCTAGTCCTAAACCCGTACCGGCATACAATCTAGAAGTTCCGCTAGTTGCTTGTTGAAAATTTTCGAAAATACTTCCAATTTTATCCTCAGATATTCCGATACCAGTATCCTTAATAGAAAATTTTAAAACAACATTGTGTTCATCTTCTTGAAATAAATCTACAGCGACAGTAACTTTTCCTTTGCTGGTAAATTTAATAGCATTACTCACAAGATTTAGAATGATTTGGTGTAACCTAACAGGATCACCAATTATGAAATCGGGTATTTTATTATCGTATTCTTTAATTAATTGTAAGTTTTTTTCTAAAATTTTAGGTTCAAATAGTTGTAGCATTACGGAAACAGTCGACTTGATTTTGAAAGGAATTTTCTCAAATGTCATTTTTCCAGAATCTACTTTAGCAAGATCGAGAATGTCATCAATTAGTACAATTAAAGCATCACCACTCAGTTTGATAGCATTAAGGTATTCATTTTGTTTTGTCGTCAAATCAGTCCTCATAATCACCTTTGTAAATCCAATGATGGCATTCATTGGAGTACGAATTTCATGACTCATATTAGATAAAAATTGTTGCTTTGATTGCATGGCACCTTCTGCAACTCTAGTTGCTTTTTCTGCTCTAATTTTTGCCTGTTCAGCATGTCCTCTAGCAGATTCAGCCGAAATTTTAGCTTCAATTAATTCATTTGCAATGTGTTTTTGATCGGTAACATCTCTTGCAACAAGGACTACACCCAATACCTTTTCTGCATCATTTTTATATACAGATCCATTGAATAGTACATCAATCAAGTCTCCTTTTTTTTGTTTTAGAATTAGTGGACAATCTGTTACAAATCCTTTTTCAAATACAGTTTGATACACTTCACGGCCTTTTTTTGAATCAGTAAAATAATCATAAAAATCGGTCCCTATTAATTTAATTCGGGCTATTCCTGTTATTTGCACAGATGCATTATTTACATCCGTTATTTTCCCTTCGGGACTAACTGCAAATAGTGGATCATGACTCGCTTCAATAAGACTGATTGTATATTCTGAAAGTAACTTTTCTTGAGTAAGATCGGTATTTAATTTTTTTAGTTGTTCTGCTTGAACCAGTAGTTCTTGTGTTTTTAAATGTAAATCTACAAAAATAGCCACTTTAGCCTTTAAAATTTCTGGCGAAAGCGGTTTAATCATATAATCTACTGCACCTGCCTCGTATCCTTTAAAAATTTGTAACGAATTATCATTACTTGCTGTTAAAAAAATAATAGGTACATGTTTGAGTTTATCAATCTGGCGGATTAGATCTACCGTTTCAAACCCGTCCATTAAAGGCATTTGAACATCAATTAGTATGATGGCAAAATCTTGTTGGTGTATGAGTATCTTTAAAGCCTCATTTCCCGAGTTGGCTTTAACGCATAAATAATTTTCATTAGAAAGTATTACTTCTAAAGCAAATAAATTTTCGGGTAAGTCGTCAACTATTAAAATTTTGACAGGGCTGTTTATTTTCATTTTTAATTGTAAAATAAAAGTTTTGTTCTTAACTAATTCACATTGATTTTGTAAAATCAATTCTATATTAAATGTAGCAATAGTAGTAAATAAAGACTTTTTAAGGCATTTAAATTATTTACTTAACCAAACACGCATTAATGATAAAAGTCGGTCTACATCTATTGGTTTTGTAATGTAATCGTTTGCTCCGGCGTCGATACATTTTTGTTTGTCATCTTTCATTGCTTTTGCAGTTAATGCAATTACAGGTAATCTTTTGAATTTAATTTGAGAGCGAATTCGTTTCATAGCTTCATAACCGTCCATTTCTGGCATCATAATGTCCATTAATACGAGGTCTATATCTGGATGTAGCTCCAACATTTCTAGTGCATTCTTACCGTTTTCTGACTTGATCACTACGATTTCACGTTCTTGTAAAATTTTTGATAACGCAAAAATATTTCGCATGTCATCGTCTACTAGAAGTATTTTTTTAGCATGAAATATAGCATCCTTGTCGTGTATGCTAGTAATCATTTTTTGTTTGGATTTTGGTAAGTTGTTTATTGTACGATGCAGAAAAAGTGCCGTTTCATCGAGCAAACGCTCCTCTGATTTTACCCCTTTTATAATTATACTTTCAGCATATTTATGCAGTAAATCATTTTCTTCTTTAGAGAGTTCTTTTCCTGTGTAAACAACAATAGGAGGCATGTTATGCCCTTTTATAGCCTCTAATTTTTGAATAAGCTCAAAGCCACTCATATCTGGTAAACCAATGTCCAGAATCACACAATCTATTTCATGTTTCTCATATAGTTCCAGAGCAACTGCACCAGTTTCAGCTTCGAAACATTGTACGTCACCAGTACCAATGAGTATTTTCATGGCTTTTCTAGCATTCTCATTATCTTCGATGATTAATAGATTTTTTATTTTTCTATTAGCGAAATTTTCTATGCGATTGAAGGCGTCATCAAGGGCATCTTTAGATATTGGTTTTATTAAATATTCTACAGCTCCCTCGCGTATTGGCTCTAGCGATCGATCATTTGCAGAAATAATATGTACCGGTATGTGTCGTACGGATGTATTTGATTTTAGCTCTTGCAACACCTGTTTACCTGATATTCCTGGTAAACCCATATCCAAAATAATGGCTTGCGGATTGAATTTAGAGGCCAGTACAAGCCCATCTTCACCAGTAGCAGCTGTCAAGCATTTAAAACCTTTTATATTGGCTTGTTTTAAAAGTATGTGGGCAAAATTTGGATCATCTTCAATAATTAGCACCACTTTATCTGTAGGACTTAGGTTTGCCCTATCGTCTGGAATGGTAGCATAATTCAGAAAAGTAGTTTCATTTTTATCTATCGGAATATACTGTCTTGGTTGTATGGGTAAAGAATTAGATAGTTCCATTTCAGGCTGAATGGCAAGTGGAAGCACCAATGAGAAAGTAGCACCATGATTTAGACTACTAGAAACAGTAATCTTACCTTCTAATAATTTTGCTAACTCGCGTGATATAGAAAGTCCTAATCCTGTACCACCATATTTTCTAGAAGTTCCTCCTTCGGCTTGCTGAAAAGCTTCAAAAATGGCTGCTTGTTTGTCCTTAGCGATACCAATACCAGTATCAGTAACTGAAATATTTATTGATTTGTCTGTATCGGGTTTTACATGAATGGTAACACTGCCTTTCTTTGTAAATTTGATCGCATTAGAGAGTAAGTTTTTTAATATTTGATTTAAACGTTGCGAATCAGTTGTAATGAATTCGGGTACATTTTCAGCTATCTCACAACTAAGAAGCAATCCTTTTTGCTCTGCTAAATGTTTAAAATTTTGAAGTAGTTCAGCAGTGAGATTTATAATTGGTATCCTTTCAACATTTACAGACATTTTTCCAGCCTCAATTTTAGAAAGATCTAGTACTTCATTAATTAAAATTAGAAGATCATGACCGCTTTTATAAATAATTTCAGCACTTTCTACCTGTACATCATCTAAGTTTTTCTTCCTGTTTTCTGATAAATCTTTGGATAAAATAAGCAAACTATTGAGTGGTGTTCGCAACTCATGTGACATGTTTGCCAAAAATTCTGATTTGTATTTGCTGCTTATTTCAAGTTGTCTTGTTTTTTGTTCAATACTACTTTTTGATGCTTCAACTTCTTTATTTTTTTCTTCTAGGGATTGAGTTTGTTCTTCTAACTCGTCATTCGTCATTTGCAATTCCTCTTGCTGTTGCTTCAAATTTTGTGTTTGTTGTTCTAGTTCTTCATTCAATTGTCTAAGTTCCTCCTGTTGAATCTGAAGTTCTCCCGCTTGATTGGATAGTTCTTTATTGGCAGTATGCAATTCAGCGGCTCTTTTTTCTTTTTCTTCATTTTGGAACGCAAGTTCTTTAATAGCAATTCCTAATTCAGCAGCTCTTTTTTCTTTTTCTTCATTTTGGAACGCAAGTTCTTTAACAGCAATTCCTAATTCTGAAGCTCTTTTTTCTTTTTCTTCATTTTGAAATGCTAATTCGCTGTTGGCTATAGCTAATTCTGCAGCTCTTTTTTCTTTTTCCTCTGATTGTAGAACGGTATTTACACTAATTGCAATGCTACTCATAGAAACTGTGACAAATTCCTTTTCGGTTTCGCTAAAATCAGTAAACTTACCTATTTCTATAACACCTATTGTTTTATTGTCTAATATAAAAGGAGTAATCAATATACTTTTGGGTTGGGCATCTAGTACTGTAGAGGTAACACGAATTTGATCCTCTGCGGTAGTGTCAAAAACAATTTGTTTTTGTTCCCATGCAGCTTGTCCTATTAGACCTTCATTCAATTTAAAATATTCTTTAGTTTTTTTTGCAGGAGTAAAAGCAAATTTCCCACTTAACACAAGTGTTTTTTCTGTTTCATCTAGTAAATATAGAGCTCCTATATTGGCTTTCAGGTAAGTACATAAAAAGCTGATGGTATTATTGGCCAATTCAGTTATGTTTTGGGTTCCCAAAAGCTTTTCATTCAATGCTGCATTACCTAGAAGAAACCAGTTTTTACTATCATTTTCTAGTTGAGAGGCTTTAAGTGCCTTTAAATTTGCACTTACTATATTGTAAATTACAATCAGAATTAGTGCTATTATTAGTAACAGAATCACAAAAACAAAATTGAATTTACTAGCTTCTTCATCAGTGGCTTGTATCCTCTGGCTAAGCAAGATGGTCTCACTTTCCTGTGCTTTATTTACTATATTTCTTATTTCATCTTGAATTTGTTTTCCTTCACCTGATGCTACAAATTGCTGTGCTTTTTCATAATCTATTCGTCGAAGTGTAATGCAGTTTTTAAGATTAGCAAAACGCATTTTAATTTCATTGTTAAGCTCTGCAACATTATTTTGCTGTGAAGGATTGTCCTTTGTTAGTTCCTTTAATTTAGCAAGTTCCTCATTTACTTTGAGGTTTGATGTTGTAAAAGTTTCTAAGAAATCATCATTACCTGTAATAATAAATCCTCGTACACCAGTTTCTGCATCAACGGTTAACATTAAAATTTGTTCAAATTCGTACAATACTGAATTAGAATGGTTGACCAAGATAGTAGAGGCAATAAATTTTTCAGTATTTTTAAAAGAGAAAATGGCAACACCTAAAAGTACCATTGCGCAAGCAATAAACCCTGTTGCTATTTTTTTATCAAGAGTCATATTCATTTTTTGATGTAATTTATTAACTTTTTTGTTGTGCAATTTGTATTATATAATCTGCTATACCTTCTATTGTTCCCAAATAATCAGGAGTAACGGCTGCAATTGCCGATCGAGGCATGTAAGCTGATTCAGCTGTTTCTGGATCTTGAACAACTGCAAGACCTCCATAATCCTTTATCTTTTTAAGACCTTTTGCGCCATCATGATTAGCACCTGTTAAAATGATACCAATCAATGTGTTTTTATAGGCTTCGGCAGCAGATTCAAACAATACATCAATAGAAGGTCTGGCAAAATTTACGCGTTCATCAATAGTAAGCGAAAAAGTTTTGTTTTTTTCAATGAGCAAATGGTAATTGGGCGGTGCGATGTAAATAGTTCCTTTTTCAATTTTTTCTTTTTCATCTGCTTCTTTAATTTGAATTAGATATTTTGAATTCAAAATTTTAATCCATTCGCTATCGGAGTGTGGTCCTAAATGTTGTACTATAATTATTGGTAAACAAAAATCAACAGGTAAAGCTGAAAATATAATTTTCAAAGCACTCATACCACCCGACGAAACGCCTATTACAATTGCTTGGTACTGCATTTTAGTATTTTTTTTTGAAAATACGTTGCTTGGGGTCTAACTCACTGTAGTGCGCAAAGTAATCTGTAAACTGGATACTTTCCTTAGAACCTAAAGCTAAAATACCTCCATTAATTAAACTATCATAGAAAAGTGTCTGAACTTTATTTTGCAAATTTTGATTAAAATAAATTAACACATTCCGACACAACAATAAATTCACTTCAGCAAAAACGCTGTCTGTTACTAAATTATGATTGGCCCAAACAATATTTTTTTTTAATGATTGGTTCATAATTACATTATCATAATGAGAAGTATAATAATTTGAGAACGATTCTTTACCGCCAGATAATTGGTAATTTGCTGTATATTCTTTTATTAATTTATTAGAAAAAATACCTTCTTTGGCACTATTCAAAGCTGATTGGTTAAAATCAGTAGCGTATATTGTAGTTCGGTCATACAAACCTTCTTCTTGTAATAAAATAGCCATAGAATATGCTTCTTCACCAGAGGCGCAACCTGCATGCCATATTTTTATGAATGGGTATGTTTTTAAGATGGGAATTACTTTTTCTCGCAAAGACTTGTAAAAAACGGGATCCCTAAACATTTCGGTTACTGTAATTGATAAATCCTGCAAAAGTTCTGAGACGAATAGATCATCATTTAAAACCATTGATTGCATTTGAGCTATATCTTTAATACCCGAAATATTCATTCTATTGGTAATCCTTCGTCTAATATGAGCTTGAGAATATTCTCTGAAATCATAACCATATTTCCTAAAGATGGCTTCTAACAACAATGAAATTTCGAGATCTGATGTATTTGTATGGTGCATTTATAAATATTTTTGGTTTTATTTCAACCAAATCCCGGGATGATATTCATCTAAATAAAATTAAAATATGCTTTTTGTATAAAGCCTATTTTACATGCGATCCATGTACCAGTTCAATTCTTTTTGCATTTTTTGATACTGAAAAATTGAGGTTATAATTTTTTGTAAACGAACAAAAGCAGTTTCACTCTTTACCACATAATCAAAAGCTTTATGATGCATACAGTTAATAGCAACTTCTATTTTATCCTGAGAGGACAGCATAATTACAGGAATTTCAGGATTAAACTCTTTCACCTTATCTAAGGTTTCAAGTCCATTCATTGCATTGACTACAATTCCATCAAGTTGATAATCTAATATGACAACATCTGGATTATTTGATAAATTCGCAATACATAATTCTCCAGTGGGGTATGTTTCAATTAAAAAATCGGCATTGTCTAAAAAATCAATTTCTAAAGATTTTAAAAATAGTGCGTCATCGTCTACTAGGAAGATCTTTACTTTAGTTTCATTTTCCATTATATGGTATTTTTATTATAAGTGTATTTTTTTTGCTAATTATGCAACTTTTGTTTGTTTTCAATATAATTATAGAAGTACTAAAATAAAATTTCGACAATTTTGAAATCTACGAAATTAATGAACCTAGTTATCTACTTTGTAGTAAATACGAAATCGAGCATTTTTGTACTTAAATATCTTTATAGTTTAATGATTTTTTACTTTTCCATAAAAAAATCAAACTATTTTTTAAGACCAATTTCCTCTATTGGATTCCGTCTTTTGTCTTTTAGTTGTTTAAAATGTGACGGAGATAATCCAGTAACTTTTTTAAATTGGCTTGATAAGTGCGCTACACTGCTGTAGTTCATTTTCCAAGCAATTTCAGTAATGTTCAATTCACCATAAATAATCAATTCTTTTATTCTTTCCGTTTTATGAGAAATAATAAATTGCTCGATTGTAGTACCTTGAACTTCTGAAAATAAGTTGGAGAGATAGGTGTAATCATGATTCAATTGTTGACTCAGATAATCAGAAAAATTAATTTTTATATTTTCTGTCGAGTGATGAACCATTTGAATGATTACATTTTTGATCTTCTCGATTAGCATGGATTTTTTATCATCCATTAATTCTAATCCAGAGTCTAAAAGAGCCGATTTTAATTGAAGACGTTGATCCATAGTTATGTTTTCCATGATTTCAACCTCGCCTAAATCGACAACCATATAGTGTAAATGGAGTTTTTTTAACTCTTCTTTAACCGCCATTTTGCAGCGATTGCTTACCATGTATTTAATGTATAGTTTCAAATTTATTTTTTTAACAGATTATGTAAATTTCTAAAATAAGGCATTAAAATGACTTACATAACTTTAAGAATAATTTACAAAATTCACAGATTGTTAACAACAGAATTGTACCAATAGTATTAAGATTTACTAACGAAATGCAACTGCTTTTGATAAACTATTTTAAATCAAGATGAAACATAAGCGGTAAATACTTTGACAACAAAACAAGGCAGATAGCATTTAATAGAATTTAGTGTTGCATCAAGAATGTTTTTTAACAATTAAAAATAATTATTTATACAATTACTAATCAATACGTTGTTTTGCACTCGTATTTTATAGTACAGTATTTATTTTGAAAAAGAATCTACCCAATCGAGAGATTTAATAGCTGTAACTTTATTTTCTACATTCATTGAAACACGAAGTTCTTTATTGGCTACTTTTTTTGAATACATCGCTTTGTATCTAAAAATTGTTGTTTTATCGTAATTGTTTTTATACACTTCAACGAGTTCTAAATCTTTGAAAGTGCCATAATATTGACGAAATCGAGTACAGGTTTTTGTCAAGCGTTCCTCTGTTGTGTTTTGTATAACGGATGCTGTTGCCTCAGTTGTATTAAACGGTTTAAACTTTGATGTATTACAAGTCATCAAAACTCTCTTACCCAAGTCGTACGCTTTATCTTTTTGTAAATCATCTATTTCTGTAAAACTAATTTTTTCAAAATTAGCTTTTTTGGGTTCCTCTACGGCTGTTTTTTTTGATTTACAACCAATAAGCAGTAACAGACTGAATACAATAAGTATTTTTTTCATTTTAAGTAATTTTTAATAATAAGTTAGGATCTGGACAATTTTTTAGATAAAATGCCAAATTACTTTTACTACAAACTCCAGGATAATCTCCAAATGAGTTTGAGATGTCGGCAATAATTTGAAAATGCAAATGAGGCGCGTAATCTCCATTTACCGATGCATCACCTAAAGTCGCTATTTTTTGACCTTTTAGAAAAACGGTGCCAATCTCAATTCCATCAATACTTTCTAACGACAAATGCCCATATAAAGTATAAAATTTATGATCTTCAATTTTATGTTCTAAAATAATTGTAGGACCGTAGTCTCCTAATCCAGTATTATAATTAAAACTATGAACAAAACCATCTACAGCTGCTAGAACGGCAGTACCTGCTTTTATCCATAAGTCTAATCCAATGTGTATGTTTCGCTCTTCAGTTGTTGTATCGTTGAAAATCCCACTTCGTTTGTACAAATTTCTAATTTCATTGTACCCCCCAAAAGCCACTTTTGCATTATTTTCACTTAAATAATTTTCTATATAAGTTTCAAAATCAGTAGCATTATCTATGTTTTGTTTTTTAAAAATTTCATTATTTATAGAAATATCCAATGGAATATATTGATTATAATCAATTGTAGCATCTATAATTTTAACATTTTCAAGGTTTTGTAATATATTTTCTAGTACTTTCATTTATAATTTATTTTTTTAAAACACTAAATTAAAATAATAATGCCAACATAAAGAGATTACGTTGGCATTATTTAGTTAATTTACTTTTCTAATCTATCATTTTTCTCCTTTTTAAGTGAGAACGTTATTTACATTTCACTTTTCAAAAAAAAGCTAGCAGTTATTTTACAGCTAATAACGCTACAAATTCAATTACTGGATCTTTAGAGAGTAGGGTGCCAGCATTTGCCATCAATGCCTCAGCAATTTTGCCCTCAAGATGTGCTTTTCTTCCTTCTTCTGTTTCAAAAGTATCAAAAATTCCAAAAGTAGAAGTTCCTATTTGCCAACCGTACCAATTTACTGTTTCTGGCTCGTCCAAAACTAGTGGTAACGCGCTTTTTAAAAATGCAGCAACTTCCTCTTCTTTTCCAGGTTTAGCTTCTAGTCGAGCTAATAAGGCATATTTTTCCATTGTGTTTTTTTTAGAACTTAAAAATACAATTAATCCTTATCAGATTGAAATAGTTTAACTTTTGTTTACTACTATATTTATGCTTTATATGACTCCAAATCAGATAGAGGTAGCCATAAAAAATCCTAACTGTTGCCAGTTAGGATCATTCATTATTAATGTGGTCTAAACTAATATAAACTAGGAAACTTAACAGGATTTACTTCATTCATCATTTCATAAACTTTTTCAAAAATGTCTTCAGATGAAGGTTTAGAGAAATAATCTCCGTCTGTCCCATAAGCAGGTCTATGGGCTTTTGCAGTCAAAGTTTGTGGTTTGCTGTCTAAATAATTGTAGGCGTCTTGTTGTTCTATGATTTGTTGTAAAATATAAGCTGAAGCTCCACCAGGAACATCTTCGTCAATTACTAATAGGCGATTTGTTTTAGCAATACTTTTTACAACATCTTGGTTCACATCAAATGGGAGCAATGATTGTAAGTCGATAATCTCACAATCGATACCTACTTCTAAGAGTTCATTTGCTGCTTGCTGAACTAAGCGCAATGTAGATCCATAGGAAACTAATGTAATGTCTGTTCCTTCTTTTAGTGTTTCTACAACACCAATTGGCGTTTTAAACTCACCGTAGTTCAATGGCATTTTTTCTTTCAATCGGTACCCATTCAAGCATTCGATTACCAAAGCCGGTTCATCACATTCGAGCAAACTATTATAAAAACCAGCTGCTTGCGTCATATTTCTAGGTACTAAGACATGAATCCCTCTTATTGCGTTGATGATCATTCCCATAGGAGATCCAGAATGCCAAATTCCCTCTAAACGATGGCCACGTGTTCGTATAATTAATGGTGCTTTTTGTTTGCCTACAGTTCGGTATCTGAGTGTAGCTAAGTCATCACTCATGATTTGTATCGCATACAATAAATAATCTAAATACTGTATTTCAGCAATTGGTCGCAAGCCACGCAAAGCCATACCAATTCCTTGTCCTAATATAGTAGCCTCACGTATTCCCACATCGGCAACGCGTAACTCACCGTATTTTTCTTGCATTCCTTCCAGTCCTTGGTTTACGTCACCAATAGCTCCTGCATCCTCACCAAAGATTAGTGTTTCGGGATATTTGGTAAAAATAGCATCAAAATTATCGCGTAAAATCATACGTCCATCAGTATCTTCTTTTGCATTTTCTGGATATTCAGGTAATACTTTTTCTACAGAAAAAACATTTAAATCGGTTTCTGAAAAAAGATTGCTGCTAAATTTTTCTTGTGTTTTTGTAGTGTACGAACTAATCCATTGAGATAGTTCTTCTTTACCGTTTTCATTTTGAATTAATCGCAATACTTTACGTGCTACAACCAAAATTTCCTTTTTCAAAGGTGATTTAATCCCTTTTAAATCGGTGATAAATTGTACAATACGATCTTTATTTTTACTTGTTGCAGCTAGCTTTTCTAGCAATCCAACTAGTTGTTTTTGTTCTTCAACAATAGGTTCTATAAATGCATTCCATGCCGCTTTTTTAGCTTCTAAAACTTCTTTTTTAGCATTAGCATCAATAGCATCAATTTCCTCGGGAGAGGCAATGTTGATGGCGATCATCCATAGTTTCATTTGGCGAATACAATCGAAATCTCTTTCCCAAGCCAAACGATTGGCATCTTTATATCGTTCGTGAGATCCAGAACTTGAATGTCCTTGTGGCTGGGTTAATTCGTTGACATGGATCAAAACAGGAACGTGGTTTTCACGAGCAATTGCAGCTGCTTTCTCATAAGTAGCTACTAAGTCTGCGTAATCCCAACCTTTAACTCTCAATATTTCATAACCATTGGTCCCATCTTCTCTCTGATATCCTTTTAGAATCTCTGAAATATTTTCTTTGGTTGTTTGGTGCTTTGCATGTACAGAAATTCCGTATTCGTCATCCCAAACACTCATAACCATTGGTACTTGTAATACACCTGCAGCGTTTATGGTTTCAAAAAACAATCCTTCGGATGTACTGGCGTTACCTATGGTTCCCCAAGCAATTTCATTTCCTTGATCAGAGAAATTTGCAGCATTAGGAATTCCAGAAATTTGTCTGTATATCTTGGAGGCTTGGGCAAGTCCTAATAATCTTGGCATTTGTCCTGCCGTTGGCGATATATCTGAACTTGAATTTTTTTGTTGTGTCAAGTTTTTCCAGCTTCCATCTTCATTTAAACTATGAGTAGCAAAGTGGCCACCCATTTGCCTTCCTGCAGACATAGGTTCTTGTACCACATCAGTATGACCATACAAACCAGCAAAAAATTGTTGCATTGTCAACTCTCCAATTGCCATCATAAAAGTTTGGTCGCGGTAGTAACCAGATCGGAAGTCACCATTCTTGAAGGCTTTTGCCATGGCTAGTTGTGGTACTTCTTTCCCATCACCAAAAATGCCAAATTTAGCTTTTCCAGTCAATACTTCTTTACGTCCCAAAAGGCTGCATTCTCTACTCGTTATTGCTAACGTGTAGTCACTCAGTACTTCGGTTTTGAAATCTTCAAATGTCAATGTAGTATTGGTTTGTTCTTTTATCATAATTGAAAAGTATAACTTATTAAGGCAAATTTACTTAAAAACTAGTTATTTTCATAATTCTCTAAAAAAATAAAATTAAAATTTAGTAATTAATTCTAATAAAATGAACTGTATTTTTTTTACATGTGTAATTTTTATACCGTATTAATGAGAATAATTTAAAAAATAATTAAAATCTATATTGAATTAGAACCATTTTCGATTAAAAAGATTGATTAATGTTTTAGGAGAGAACGTTACTATGAATCGTATTTTCTCGTTGTAATTATTTTGTGCTATTTCCCATCCATTGGAAGAATATACCGGAAAATACAGCTCAAAGTAGTCTGTTACCAGATTCAGTCTTACGCCACTGTCGTAAATAAACTGCTCTTTTTGGTTTTTATTTTTTAGCAATCCAACATCTCCATAAATTTCAATCCAATTCCAAATACTCACACTAGCATTTAAACTGCTAATCCATTGATTTGCATAAGGTGTTTTTATTTTTGATTTAAAACCACCTTCTGCCAAAATGAATTGTTGACTATATAAACCAGTACTTTCTGAACGTCCTAAATAGTTATAATCAAACAAGTAATCAGTAGGTCGGTCTGCTGCATAACTAAAAAAATCAGATGCAGTTTTATTGTACAAGAAACTTCCAGCATAGAAGCGTAAATTAATTTGGCGGTTGTTTTCAAAAAGCTTTCTGTATTCAATTTCGCCATTTATTTTTCCAAACTCACCTGATATTTGAACATCAGTATTAAAATTAAAATGATTTGTAACCTCGGTTTTGGTGTTTAAATACCGCGCATTAAAAATAGAGTAGTTGGCAGGTCCGTTGTCAATTACAAAAGCGCTCTTTTCCCGATTTACTAGCACTTGTCTAAATAAAATTAATTGTTTTCTATTGTCTCTAAAATTAGGCTCTCGGATGCGCAATTGAACCATTGGATTTAGTTTAAGATAGGAAGCATCTTGTGCATAATGAAAGTAAGAACCACTCATGGAATACCTCACATTAAATAAGGTACTGTTTCGATAATTTTGATTTACTGCAATTGAACCTGATCCTGATACGTTATTAGACCTAGTAGAATAGGATGGATTAATATCAAAAGTAAAGGGTTTATCGAGAATTGTTTTATTATGCAATCGCAATCCGGGTGTTATTCCATCATACAAGTTATAAGAAATGGAGGGGACATACAATATTTGATTGTAATAGGGATCTTCTAAATCCTTCATAAAAACAAACTTTATGGGTCTATTATTCGGAAAAAAACCATTTAGTTTTTTCCAGTTATTTCTTAAATTAAATTCGGGAACCTCATTTTTTAGATTCAAAATTATTTTATCTGCCCCATTTCTCTTTAGCGTAAAAGTGCTATCACGTGTTGTTATATCCAACCATTCTTTAAAAACTACAGTACCTTTTTTTGTACCATAAACGGGGATTGGAATTAGAGTTCCTGTACGATTTTTTATTGAGAAAGTGATGCTGTCATTGGTTTTTGCTACACTAGAAAATTTATAATCTATAATGTCTCTGGAATCAATAATCGTTTTAAAAAACCAATTAATATCTTTATCTGTATTTGATTTTAGTATGGTTTCAAAATCTATTCTAGAAACTTGTTTGACCTGATTTTGAATATAAAATTGTTTGATGCTGTTAGGTACAACATTTTTTTGTGCATAGGAATCTAGAAATCGCAAACTCAAACCAGATCTATATTTACTGGCTATTTGTTCATTGAATTTGATCAAAGTATTCTTTGAATCTCCAAGTGGCTGATCCAAATTTCTTCGCGCCATTAACATATAAAAATAACTGTATTGCTCATTAAAACTAATATTAGCAATATTAAAACTATTTAAAAGACGCATATTAGATAGGCTGCCCATCATTTTAGCTTCAGGGTGATTTTCATCCATATATTTCATCATGGCATATACCTGCAAACCATCATAGATCCAGTTGTCTTTTCTTGGGTCTAATTTTAAACTAGTTTTAAGATATTCATTAAGATAGGTTTTCAGGAATTTAATTTCAAAAATAAATTCATCTGGAAACGGACTGATAAACGCTGGCAATTGATTCAAACCATAAAACGGATTTCTGTCATAATCTGTCTGCGAAACGATAATTTTGTCGTGAGGATATTTGCCTATTAATTCGTTTGCAAAATTCACAACTCGATCTATTACAATTGCTTTTTGAATGGCGTCTAACTTATTATTTTTTAAATTATTCAATACTTCTACACTGCTATTTTTAAAACTTTCAAAATTTAATTTAGGTTCAATGATAAGATTGAAATTGGTTCTATTTTCGCCTGATAATTGACAACTTGTAAACGTTGCGTAATTAACTGATTTACTGATATTTAAATCAGAAATAGCTTCTAAGTTTTTAGGAATATTTAATTCAATTTGAAAACTAGTGGTAGCATTAGCAATATCATCTAAATTAATATTGCTGTATCTTATAAATTGATGATTTTCATAACGGGCTGGAGTCAAAAACCAGTTTTTTAGAGTAATAACTCCATTAGAACTATATCCGTATTTTGTAAACTTATCACTAGGAATTTTAGTCAAGTACGAGAGAAATAAGGTGATTTTCTGATTGGGAAGTAGTTTTTCTTTCAATTTAATTTCAATTAAATCGGGATTTTTCTCGGTTCTTTCCCAAGATAAATCCATTTTATTTGCATCCAAAATAGAGATATTTGTGGTACTTCCTCGTTCTTCCTCTTTGGCCAAATGGAAACCTCTATAAAATTCATCCGAAAAACGTTTGGCTAGTGGTGTGTTTTTATTAGAATAGGCGTTGTTCCAATCGTTTAAAACAATCGACGTCAAAGTGTCATTCGATTGATTAAAAAATGTAATTTCTTGCTGTGTACGTATTGTTTTAGTACTGGAATTCAGTTCAACTACCATTTTAGAATGATGTTGTGCTTGCATTTTTATTGAAAATAATACAAGAAAGATATATATCGTAATTTTAAAAAGTAGATTCAAGTGCTTGGATAAATTATATTAAAAAATAAATATACTTTTTTTTAGATTAGAATTGGAAAAAAAATTACCACAAAAAAAAGCTGTCGATTGAGACAGCTTATTTGTTAGAAATTTGGAGATAAATTATACTTTTTATAAAACTTATCGAGGACGTCAACCACTTCATCTTCAGTATCTACAATTTTAAATAAATTCAAATCCTCGGCACTTACGGTGTGTTCTCTTTCTACCAAAACGGTTTTTATCCAATCCATTAATCCAGACCAAAAACTGGATCCGACTAATATAATTGGGAATTTAGCAATTTTTTTTGTTTGTATTAAGGTCATGGCTTCAAACAATTCATCCATAGTTCCAAAACCTCCGGGCATCACCACAAATCCTTGCGAATATTTGACAAACATTACTTTTCGAACAAAGAAATAATCAAAATTTAAATTTTTATCGTTGTCAATATACGGGTTGTAATGCTGCTCAAACGGCAGTTCAATATTCAATCCTACCGAAGTTCCGCCACCTAGATGTGCGCCTTTATTCCCGGCTTCCATAATTCCCGGTCCACCGCCGGTAATCACACCATAACCAGCTTTACTGATTTTATAAGCAATTTTTTCTGCTAATAAATAATATTTATCTTCGGGTTTTGTTCTAGCAGAACCAAAAATACTCACACACGGACCTATACGTCCCATACTTTCATACCCATTAACAAACTCGGCCATGATTTTAAAAATGGCCCAACTGTCATTGGTTCTAATCTCGTTCCAAGTCTTTTGTTTTAATCGGTCTTGGATTACTTTATCCTCGTCATTGTCAAAATCTTCTAATCTCATATGCTGTATTTTAATTATCTATTCTATTTTTTTTGGAGCTTTATCCTGCTGTCCGTTTTATCTTTTTATTTTTTAAAGAAAAAAATAAAAAGGATGCCACTTCCATCAGGGCTAAAAATCAAGCCTACTAAAGTAATCCTTTTTTATAACTGTAAAGAACGGTTCATGTAGTTTTTTATCTAAAGTTACTATTGCGACAATTTTCTAACTTTTTATTCCCCTCTTTTGGAGGGGTGCCCGCAGGGTGGGGTGGTTTTTAGTCCTACATTTTCAAAAGTTAATAGCTTAATTACCAAATTCTACAACAATATATTGCTCTAGCTCCTTCATCACATTATTCAAATCATGTTTTATCCTTAAATCAGATATTCGATACACCTTTAATCCTAAAGATAGTAGATATTCTTCTCTTTTTTGGTTGTATTGTTCTTTATTGTCATGGCTTGAACCGTCAATTTCGATTACCAACCCTAAGGTTTTTACATAAAAATCTACTATGTAGTTACCTATAATTCTTTGTCTGTCAAAATCTATTTTCCAAAATATACCTTTATGAACTTGCAACCAAAAAATTACTTCTGATAGCACTCCTGCTTTGCGCAGTGCTCTAGCCCTAGATTTTAAGTTTATGTTGTAGGGTAAGTTTTCGATGAAATTTCTATAAATGGGTTGTGAATTTATAGATGCAGTTATCTCGCGAGTACTTTCCATACGATTTGCTTTTTTCACATTCCCTTGATAGTAAAGGTTACAATTTAGTTGGTGCCATTACAAGACGTCAATTTATATAAAAAAGCTATTTTTTGCAAAAATTAAAATATTTAAAAACCACCCCGCCCGCCGCGGCGGGCACCCCTCCAAAGGAGTGGAATTACAGCAACTCTTTCTTTAAAAATTGTGCAGTATAGCTTTTTTTATTTTTTGCAACTTCCTCAGGAGTTCCTTTGGCAATTAGCTGTCCGCCACCTTTTCCACCTTCAGGACCGATGTCTATAATGTAATCGGCTAGTTTAATCACATCCATATTGTGCTCGATAATTAATATCGTATTGCCTTTATCGACCAGTTTGTTAATCACTTCCATTAAAACTCTAATATCCTCAAAATGCAATCCCGTTGTGGGTTCGTCTAAGATGTAAAAGGTATTTCCAGTATCTTTTTTAGACAATTCTCCAGCCAGTTTAATTCGTTGTGCTTCACCTCCAGAAAGTGTGGTACTTTGTTGGCCAAGTGTAATGTAGCCCAAACCAACATCTTGTATGGTTTTTACTTTTCTATATATTTTCGGAATCATTTCAAAAAACGGAACCGCTTCATCAACCGTCATATTCAACACATCCGAAATGGATTTTCCTTTGTATCGAATTTCCAATGTTTCTCTATTAAAACGTTTTCCTTGGCACGTTTCACATTCTACATACACATCTGGTAAAAAGTTCATCTCAATTGTTCGAACACCAGATCCTTCGCAGGTTTCACAGCGTCCGCCTTTTACATTAAAACTAAAACGTCCCGCTTTGTATCCCCGAATCATACTTTCAGAGGTCATCGTAAACAGATTTCTAATTTCTGTAAAAACTTCGGTGTACGTGGCAGGATTAGAGCGTGGCGTTCTACCAATAGGGCTTTGGTCAATATCAATAACTTTATCAATATGTTCCAATCCTTCTATTTTTTTGTACGGTTGCGGTTTTTTGACACCATTAAAATAAAAGGCATTCAAAATAGGGTAGAGCGTTTCATTGATCAAAGTCGATTTTCCACTTCCTGAAACTCCCGTCACACAAATCATTTTGCCCAAAGGCAATTCTATTGAAACATTTTTTAAGTTGTTTCCTGTTGCTCCGGTTAGTTTTAGGAATTTTCCATTTCCTTCACGGCGCTTTGCAGGAACTTCAATTTTCATTTCGCCATTCATGTACATCGCTGTAATAGTATGGTGTTTCAAGATTTCCGCAGGTGTTCCTTTACTGATGATTTCACCACCGTATTTCCCGGCTTTTGGACCAATGTCAATCACATAATCGGCGCGTTCAATCATGTCTTTGTCATGCTCGACTACAATTACCGAGTTTCCAATATCACGTAATTGTTCCAGCGAATGAATTAATTTTTCGTTATCTCTTTGGTGTAAACCAATACTTGGCTCGTCCAAAATATATAAAACACCTACCAACTGCGAACCAATTTGAGTTGCCAAACGAATACGTTGTGCCTCACCACCAGAAAGAGATTTGGAGCTTCGGCTTAAAGCCAAATAATTCAAGCCTACATTCATCAAAAAGTTTAGTCGATCCTTAATTTCTTTGATTACTTCCGTCGCAATACGCTTCTGTTTATCAGATAAATGACTGTCTAAATCATGAAACCAAGCCGTCAAATCCGAAATGTCCATATCGCACAGTTCGGTAATATTTTTTTCATTGATTTTAAAGAACTGCGCTTCTTTTTTCAAACGGGAACCTTCACAAACCGGACATTTTATTTCGTCCATAAATTCCTTTGCCCAACGTTTTATGCTTGTGGAACCACTTTCATCATGTTGGTTTTTTATGAAATGCGAAATCCCTTCAAAATCAATTTTGTATTCTCTCGCAACTCCTAAATCTTTAGAATTAATGGTGAATTTTTCTTTGCCACCATTCAAAATCATTTCCATAGCTTCCTCCGAAATGGTGTTAACTGCATCCGTCAATTTGAAGCCAAATTTTTCACCAATAATTTCTAATTGCTTAAATATCCAAGAGCTTTTGTATTCGCCCAATGGAGCAAAACCACCTGCTTTTATAGATAATTTTGGATTTGGAATAATCTTCTTTGGGTTTATTTCATTTACCGTTCCCAAGCCGTTGCAATGGTCACAAGCGCCTTTTGGTGAATTGAAAGAAAATAAATTGGGTTCCGGATTCTGATACGATATTCCAGTACTTGGACACATCAAATTCCGACTAAAAAACCGAACTTCATTAGAATCTTGGTCTAAAACCATCAATACATTTTCACCTTGATTCATGGCCGTATTGATGCTTTCTGTTAACCGTTTTTCGTTTTCTAGAGTATCATCAATCACCATTCTATCCACAACAATTTCTATATCGTGTGTTTTGTAACGGTCTAATTTCATTCCTAAAGTTATATCCAATACATCACCGTTTACACGAACTTTAAGGAAACCCTGTTTGGCAATTTGTTGAAAAAGTTCTGCATAATGTCCTTTTCTGGCTCGAATCACAGGCGCTAGTATATTGATGCGTTTTCCTGAAAAATCCTGAATAATCAAATCTTTGATTTGCTCGTCAGAGTAAGAAACCATTTTCTCGCCACTGTTGTAACTGTACGCATCGGCACCACGTGCATAAAGCAAACGTAAGAAATCATAAATTTCAGTAATCGTTCCTACAGTGGAACGCGGACTTTTACTAGTCGTTTTTTGTTCAATAGCAATTACAGGAGAAAGTCCGTCAATTTTATCAACATCTGGTCTTTCTAAACCACCCAAAAACTGACGCGCATAAGCCGAAAACGTTTCTACATAACGGCGTTGCCCTTCGGCATATATGGTATCAAAAGCTAAGGAGGATTTCCCAGAACCCGAAAGACCGGTAATTACAACCAGTTTTTCTCTTGGAATGGAAACATCTATATTTTTTAAGTTGTGCACGCGAGCGCCTTGAACTTCAATGGTATTGTCTTTGTCTAGCATAATTTTTTGCAAAAAAGCAAAGTTACCATTTTGAATTGTTCTTTTGATGTAACAGTTTAGAAGTTTGTGTTAAAATGGGAGATTAAAATTTATTCAATAGTCATTGATCTTAATTTTGTTCTATACGCTTCAAGCGCAACAGATTTAGAAATAAAGCCAAAATATTTTCCCTCTTTAAGCACAGGTAAAAAAGCTTTTTTTGATTTTTCAAATTTATTCATGACCATTTCCATACTGTCATCAGGAGAAATGATTTCTGTAGGTTCTGTCATTATTTCTCTGACCAAAGTGTATTTTACGCGATAAGTATTGAATATTATTTCTCGAATATCATTAAAATGAACAATTCCTAATAAGTTCTTTTCAGAATCAACGACTGCAAATATCACTTGATTAGAGTGAGATATTAAATCGACCAGTCTCTCTAAATTTTCAGTAGGGGAAACCGTCAAATAGTCGGTTTGTATGATAGAAGTAGTCTCTAAAGTCGAAAGGATATTGGTATCTTTATTGCTGGTAAACGCATGACCTTTTTTGGCTAAATTCTTAACATCCATCGAATGTTTTTCAAATCGTTTTGAAATTGCAAAACTAATGGAAGCCACAATCATCAAAGGAATCATCAAGTTATAGCCACCTGTAATCTCTGCAATTAAGAAAATTGCAGTCAAGGGTGCGTGAAACAAACCACTTAAAATCCCCGCCATTCCAACCAATGTAAAATTACTAACAGGCAATTTAGTAAGTCCTGTCAGATTTATAAATTTAGAGAAAAAGAAACCAACGTAAGATCCTAGAAATAGGGAAGGAGCAAAATTACCTCCGTTTCCACCGCTGCCTAAAGTAATTCCTGTTGCAAAAACTTTCAGCATCATAGTCAATCCTACAAATACCAATAAAGCCCAGCTGTTGTCTCGAAAACCACTAAATAATGTGTTCTCCAATAATTTCCCCGGATCGTTATCAGATAATGTTTTGATACTTTCATAACCTTCTCCAAAAAGCGTTGGAAAAATAAAAATAAGAATGGCTAAAATCGAAGAACCAAACAAGGCCTTTTTATAGGGTGATAATTTAAGACTTTCAAAAAATTGTTCCACTTTCTGGAAATTACGGGAATAATAAACAGATATGAATCCAGTAAATAAACCTAATAAGATATAGAAAATAATATTATGATAATCAAAATTTTGTTGCTGTTTGAACGACAATAAAATTTCTTCATCTAATGCAATTACAGAAACCAAAGCACCTGTTGCAGCAGCAATCATAATGGGGGTAAAGGCTGCAATACTCACATCTACAAGTAATACTTCGATAGCAAATAAAACCCCGGCAATAGGTGCATTAAAGGCTGCGGCAATTCCTGCAGCAACACCACAACCTATGAGAAGCGTTCGGTCCTTATAGCTTAATTTATATTTTTGGGCATAATTCGATCCAAAAGCGGCTCCTGTAATTACAATAGGGCTTTCTAAACCCGCTGACCCCCCTAAACCAACAGTTAACGAACTGGTTACAATTTGGGCATACATTTGTTTTTTTGGAATTATACTTGCTTTTTTGGCAACAGCATATAAAATCTGAGAAGTCCCTTTTTGGATCGTCCCTCCCAGAACTTTTTTGACTACCAATACAGTCAATACAATACCAATTATCGGCAAAATACTATTAAGGAATCCTAATTTTAATATTCCACTGACATACGTAGCAAACGAAAAAACCCAATGCGCAAAAGTTTTTAAAACAATTACAGCAAATGCCGCCGAAATTCCAACTAAAACCGCTGATAAAAAGATAAATTGCTTCGGCGTCAACATGGATTGCGCAAAAGCTATTATGGTTTCTAATTTGGAAATATATTTTTTGAACATGATACTTTTTAAAAGGGGTGCAAAACTACTATTATTTTAATTTCAGCAAATATTTTTCAACGCTTCTTTTGTACTTAATGGTTTTAAGGTATTCTTTTTCACAAATGCTGTTACAGCTTCTGGATTTGATTTGGCATATTCCCGTAATGCCCAGCCAATTGCTTTTTGAATAAAAAATTCTTTAGAATGCGCTTGTTTTAAGCATTCGGAGAATAAGAACTCAGCATTCGTTTTTTGTTTGTAACTCAATTGAAATAAAATAGCACTTCGGTTCAACCACATATTCTGTGAATCTGAAAATCGTTCTATTACATTTTTGGTTTCCAATGGAAATTCCAAAAGGTATTCACCTAAAATATACTTTGCAATCGTATCGACGCTATCCCACCAAGAATTGTCTCTTATCAATTTTTCAATCAGTTGGATGTCTTCTTTTATATAATTACCCTTAAGTTCTTTTATCAAAATTTCAATAGCACAATACTGAAATTCTCGTTCTGATTTTGAATAAAAATCTAATGCAATTCTCCTTGCGTTTGCTGAAACGGCTACTTTGTTTTCTTTCCAAATTTCCTTAAAAATGCGTCTTCGTTCCTCGGTTTTTATACCAAAAAACGGAAAATTATTTTTCATGTATTTTGCCATCGCAAAAGCATTTTCAGGATTTTTATTTGCTTTAAAAGCGTTTTCTAATGCAAGTGTAAAGTTCATAAATAGTAAATTTCAATGGCAAAATTCAAGTACAATATCAAAAAACAAAATTTAATCGTAAACATAAAATCTGCTTCTTAAATTTTATTTTTTCTATTTTCTAAAGTCTTATAAATGCTCTAAAAACCAATCGCTTTATCGTCTCCTCTAAAATCTGCACCACCTTCAAGTTTTTTATTTGGTAAAACCAAAATCGCATCTACTTTTCCTATTACGGGAGTCGTTTTTTCATTAATAATATATCCTTTCGATTTCAAGGTTTCAAAGGTTTTAGTGTCAAAAGTATTGGGTTCAAAAGTGATTAAATCAGGAAGCCACTGATGATGAAAACGGGATGCGTTTACCGCTTGTTGCATACTTAAATCGTGCTCATAAACATTTAATATGGTTTGCAATACTGATGTGATTATTGTAGAACCACCAGGAGAACCCACAACCATAAATAATTTTCCGTTTTTCTCTACGATAGTTGGCGTCATAGAGCTCAACATTCGTTTTTGTGGCGCAATGCTATTGGCTTCGTTTCCTACTAACCCAAACATATTGGGTTCACCAGGTTTGGCACTGAAATCATCCATTTCGTTGTTGAGGAAAAAGCCCAGTTCATCACAATAATATTTAGAACCATAGCCGTCGTTTAATGTTGTTGTTGACGAAACGGCATTCCCAAACTGATCTACAATTGAATAATGGGTCGTCTCCGTACTTTCATTATACGTTACTTTTCCTTCTTTGATATTCGATGATAAAGTGGCTTTTTCAAAACTAAAATTCGACATTCGTTGTTTCAAATAATCATCATCCATTAAAGCTTTTAACGGAATTTTTACAAAATCAGGATCGCCTAGATAATAACTTCTGTCGGCATACGCTCTTCTTTCGGCTTCTACAATAACTTGAATGGCTTCTGTAGAATTGTGTCCCATTTTTGCTAAGTCGAAAGGGGCAATCATTTTAAATATTTCTGCCAGACAAATTCCCCCACTGCTGGGCGGAGACATTGAGATTATCTTTAAATCCTTGTAATCAAAAGTAAGTGGTGCTCTCCATTTAGCTTCATATTTAGCTAAATCTTCTAAAGTAATTATGGCTCCTTTTTCCTGAAGGTATTTGACTAATATTTTAGCAGTTTCTCCTTTGTAAAATTCATCTCTGCCATTTATTGAAATTCTTTTTAAGGTAGTTGCCAATGCAGGATATTTGATGACATCATTTTCTTTGAAAGCAGTCGCAAATAATGTTTTATTGCCATTTACTTGTATGATTTTGTCTCGATACTCAGCTAATTTATCTTCTTGTTTTTTGGTAACGATAACTCCTCTTTCGGCTAATTCAATTACGGGTTTCAGAATTTCTTCGATAGGTAATGAACCCAATTTTTCATGAACTGCAAAAACGCCGGCAATCGTCCCGGGAACACCAATAGCCAGCGGAGATTCGGTGCTTTTTCCTTTTATTACATTTCCTTTTTCGTCCAGAAACATATCTTTAAAAGCTGCTAACGGGGCCTTTTCTCGATAATCCAAAGAACCAATTTCTCCGTTTGCTTTTCGATACACCATAAAGCCGCCACCGCCTATATTTCCTGCATACGGATAGGCTACAGCCAAAGCCAATTCGGTTGCAACCATTGCATCAAAAGCATTCCCACCTTTTTTCATAATTTCAACTCCAATTTTTGAAGCTTCTTCACGAGCTGAAACTACCATTGCTTTTGAAGTGACTAGACCAGTCGGTTCAAGCGTTTTTAAATTTGATTTGCAGCTAATAATGGCTAATGGAATCAGAAAAAGTATTTTTTTCATAAAGTGATAATTTTAGTTTTTGAGAATAGGATTAATTCTTGAAAAAAATTACTGAATTCATGTTCAAATTGAGAATAGAATTCGGAAAGTTCGTTTGTAGCAAATCGCATTTGAGATTGATTTTTAGTGCGACTATCCATTTGCGTTAAAATACGATGGATTCCCTCGATAGTTTGATAACTTACTAACCAATTGTGCGCTATCATGTAAGGCATTATATCTTTGGTTCTATCAGAAAGAATTTTGTTGTTATCGTACAAGGATTGGTAAAATCGTTCCACAAAATCTTCCAATTTTTCATCAGAATATTGATTCCAATTTTTAGCCAGAAAATGGTCGTAAAGTACATCTACAATTACACCCGAATAATGATGGTATTTCTCATGTAGTTTTTTAGTACTTTGTCTAAAAATGGGATGCGCATCGGTAAAAGTATCAATGGAACGATGCAATATTATTCCTTTTTGTACATCCAAAGGATAATTTTCAAAATGCTTCCCCCGAATGCCATCGGCCATGAAATTGCCAATTTTAATTAAATCATTATCCCCAGAAAGATATATGTGTGCTAGAAAATTCATTCGTCTAATTTAGGAATTTAAATGATGAATTTGAAATCGAATTGACTTTTATAAACCGTCAATTATTATATTTGTCAGCAATTTAAAATTTATACTTCAAAAATTAAAATAATAATCAATGACTTTAATAAAATCAATATCGGGAATTCGAGGGACAATAGGAGGGAAAGTAGGGGATAACCTTACACCTGTTGATGCAGTAAAATTTGCTTCGGCCTACGGGACTTGGTTGAAAAAATATAGTGGAAAAGAAAAATTGACTGTAGTTGTTGGTCGTGATGCTCGTATATCGGGGCCAATGATACATAATTTGGTGGTCAATACCTTAATTGGTCTAGGAATAGACGTAATCGATTTGGGACTTTCAACAACGCCAACTGTTGAAGTTGCTGTTCCGTTAGAAAAGGCCGTCGGTGGAATTATCCTTACCGCTTCGCACAATCCAAAACAATGGAATGCCTTGAAATTATTGAATGAAAAAGGGGAGTTCTTAAATGGAGAAGAAGGACTTAAAATTCTTGAAATTGCAGAAGCGGAAGCTTTCGATTTCTCGGATGTAGATGATTTGGGATCCATTATGATAAACGATGCCTACATGGACATTCATATTGATGAAGTGTTAAATTTGCCTTTGGTAGATGTTGATGCTGTAAAAGCTGCAAAATTTAAAGTAGTAGTAGATGGTGTAAATTCTTCGGGTGGAATTATTATCCCGAGATTGTTGGAATTAATGGGCGTTGAAGTAGTGGAATTGTACTGCGAACCAAACGGACACTTTCCTCATAATCCAGAACCGCTGAAAGAACATTTGACAGATATTTCAGAATTGGTGGTTAAAGAAAAAGCAGATTTAGGAATTGTGGTTGATCCAGATGTAGATCGTTTGGCTTTCATTTGCGAAGACGGTGAAATGTTTGGTGAAGAATACACTTTGGTGGCTTGCGCCGATTATGTTTTGAGCAAAACTCCAGGAAACACGGTTTCTAATATGTCCTCGTCTCGCGCCCTGCGTGATGTGACCAATTTACACAACGGAAGTTACGAAGCCAGTGCCGTAGGTGAAGTGAATGTGGTTGAATTAATGAAAAAAAATAATGCAGTAATAGGTGGCGAAGGAAACGGCGGAATCATTTATCCAGAGCTGCATTACGGACGCGATAGTTTGGTAGGAGTAGCATTGTTTTTGACACATTTGGCTAACAAAAAAATGACGGTTTCTGCTTTGCGTGCTTCGTATCCGGAATATTACATGAGCAAAAACAAAATCGAATTGACGCCACAAATTGATGTGGATGCTATTCTTGTTGCGATGACCGAGAAATACAAAAATGAAGATAGTACGACAATTGATGGCGTAAAAATTGACTTTGCTGATAATTGGGTACACTTACGTAAATCGAATACGGAACCAATAATTCGTATTTATACGGAAGCATCTTCACAAGAAAAAGCAGATGCTTTGGCACTCCGAATCATTGACGAAATAAAAGCAGTGGCTGGAATATAAGAGTAGTCTAAAAGATTAAATATAGCAAGCCTGTTCGATTAATTGAACAGGCTTGTTTTTTTGGTAATGTACTTAAAAATAGTTGGTAGATTTTACTAGAACTATTAATTCGTTATTTTCGTTTCATCCTCTTAGGTCCATACCAGAGCCAGAATCCTGTGATTGTAAATACTAAAAGTGCTAATCCCATTACGGTTGTATAAAATAATTTGAAGAAACCATTACCGGTTTTGAGGTAATCGTCGACAATTGATCCATCGTGTATTTTTTCAATAATATCAGATCTTCGTCTTTCAATATGCAATAATTTTCCTGTTGCTCCGTCTAGTTGAATGCCCCAATAATTCTCAGCAAAAATAAATTTCACCATTCCTTTATCTTTTTTTATTTCAATGCGCTCTAGTTCTAGAGTGCTATTTGCTGAAATAGAATCTTGTACAATTTTGCAAGCATTTTTATGCAAACTATCAATAGGAAGCCAGTCTTCTAATTGCACCGAAGTACCTTGATACGATTTTGATTGCAGTAGTCCGCCACTATTTTTTTTCCAACCTAATAGTAGTCCTGTCACAGAAACAATAAAGAAAAACACGAACAAAAAAGCACCAGTTGTTCGGTGCACTTTTCTAAAAATCCGGAGTAATTTAGCTTGTTGTTTTCTTGAATTATTTTCGGTCATTTTAATGCAATATTTTTTATGGTCATTTGTATTTTATTTTTCTATCAGCACATGATAAATAAATAACTATCATCTAACTATTGTGGTAGTTAATCCTTAAAAATTCACTCTGAAACTTATATTTGGCGTTAAGCCAAGGGATTTATTGTCTACTTGAATGGCATCATTCTGGTCATTTGGATTTACTTTGTAATAGCGATTGATATCATTATCTTGATTAGTAATATTCATTACCCCGGCAGTTAAGGATGCTTTAATAGATTCCGACAGATTAAAATTATAATTGAGAGAGGCGTCTAAACGCATGAAATCATCTAAGTTTTCACTGTTTGGTGAATCATAATTTACCATCGTATTATTTCCGTTTTGAACGGTTTCATTCCCTTCAATTGGTTTTGTATACGGTTGCCCATTTCTCCAAATACCACCAACGGCTATTTTTAGATTTTTAAGGATGTCATAATTAAAACCTAGCGAAACAGAGTGTCTTATGTCTGCATTATTAGGGAAAGTTGACGGGGTAAAAGTATCAAATGTATAGTCATTTTTGCTAAATGTGTAACTCACCCAAACGCTATATTGACGCGCTGTTTTATTGGCCAAAAATTCTAAACCTTTGGCTGTGTAACTGCCATTTGCGGTCTCATACTGAAAACTGTTATAGAAACCCTGATTAGAAGCTGTAATACCATCAACAATTTTATAAAAACTTGTAGCCTCGATATTTAGTTTGTTTTTATTGAATTCGACACCAAAAGAACCTTGTTTACTGGTGGCAATTGGAATGTCTTTATTGGTGACTAAAACCCAACGTCTTTTTTCGACACCAAGAAAATCATCTTCAAAATCCACGATTTGAGTAGTCGATTGATTTTTGAATTCCCCTTCTAATTTTAAAGCAAATTGATCTGATAATTTTTGTCGAATGTTTATTCTTGGTTCAACCAAAAACTTTTCGAATTTTTGAAAATAATTCAAACGCAATCCAACTCGTAAATATGTATTGTTTTTATTGTATTCTACTTCAGAAAATAAGGCGTGGTTCAACAAAACATCTTTTTTGGTACTAGAGTAAAATGGAGCACTAACGGTAGTTTGATTCAACATTCCTGTTTCATTAAATTGGTAGCCAAATAAGAAATTTAAGTTGTCATTTTTTTTATAATTAGTATTGATTTTAGCGCCAGTTTCCAGTACTTCATTAGCTTCTGTTAAGCGCTGATCCGTTTCTATTCTGTAATCAATAGCGTCAATATTGTATCTGGAAAAGTAAGTGATAAAATTTGAACTTAGTTTTGAATTCCACTGTGCCTTCCAATTTCCGCCGTAACCCATGTTTTTCTGAGATAAATTACTGGTTTTAGATTGGGTTTGGGTTGTATTGATGCGACGTTCCGAATAATCCAAAGCGTTATTGATGCCAATGACATTTGCTCTGAATTGATGTTTTTCGTTTAAATCAAAAAGTAATTTAGCGGTATAATCATAAAAATAAAAATCAGATGATGTGTCATGTTGGTCGCTATCTGCGTTGATTTCAGTGTCCTGAAAACTACGTTCAAAGTATTTCGCGTATGTAGGTGATTTCACCAAATCAGTAAGGGAACGACGTCCCGAAATATGAAGTTCTAATTTTTTAGTTATCGGAATTTCCAAAAAGGCATCGGCGCTAATGGAGTTAATTCCTGCACCACCAGAAAAGGTATTACTAATTAAATCTTTTGTATACATGTTGATAGTACTGGAAACGCCATCACTATACTCAGCACTTGTTCCGTTTTTGCTAACGATAACTTTGTTAGTTAGATTAGGGTTGTAAGGAGATATTAACCCGAAAAAATGACCAGAATGATACATTTTGATATTATCCCAAACTACTAAATTTTGATCGTTGGTTCCACCACGAACGTTTATATTAGCAATGCTTTCGTTAGTACTTTCCACACCAGGAAGTGCTTGAACTGATTGCAGAATGTCGGGTTCAATTAATCCGGGAAGAATACCAAATTTTTTAGTGTTTAAAACGGTACTTCCATCTAGATATTTTTGTAATCCTGACGTTAGATATACTTGAATCAAAACCTGATTCAACTCTTCATTTTTTGTATGAAGAACAATTTCCTTGCAATTGTTTTGTGCAGAAAATAATTCGTTAGCCGAAAATTGTCTGGATTCAAATCCAACATACGAAATGGTCAGCGTTGCATGTATTGGTATATTTTGTAATTTAAATGTACCATTTCCATCTGTAATTGTACTTCTTCCAATATTGTTTACAAAAACCGATGCGCCAACTAAACGAGATTTCTTTTCATCAGAAACAATTCCGCAAACTGATATTGTTTTGTTTAGCACCGATACAGTAACATACCTGTCGTCTAAAGCTTTAAAGTTCAAAAGCGTTTTCGAGTTTAGATAAGCAATTGTTTCTTGTAATGTAAAGGAAGTATTCGGCTTTTCAATTGTAATATTTGCCACATCTTCAACGGCATACGAAAACTTGATGTTGAATTGTTTTTCGAGGGAAATAATGACCTCAGTCAAAGGTGTTTTTTTAGTTGTATTTTGTCCAAAACAAAAACAGCCAATACAAAGTAATAGAAAAACCAGCCATTTATTTAACACCATAGTTGTAAAATATAATAGTTTTACCTTCAATCTTGTAACTTAATTTCAATGGAATTGTAACTGCTTGAAGCGCAATTTTTTTGTCGGTATGAGTAAAACTTCCTGTAAAAAGTTTTGAAGTATCGACACCTTCCACTTTAATTCTTATATCGTATTGACGCTCTAATTCTGCAATAACTTGTTCTAATGGAATCTGCGTAAAGCTCGATTCTTGTTGAATCCAAGAAGGGTTTTGGGCATTAAAATCTTCAACATTTTCGATGGTGCCATTTATAACTCGAAATGTTTTCCCGGGAGGTAATTTGATGGTTTTATTGTTATATGTAACACTCACCAAGCCTTCATAACAATGCACTTCAAAAAAGTTTTTACGTTCTTTTACATTAAATTGTGTTCCTAAAACCGTAACAACTCCAGCCGCGGTATTCACACTAAAAGTTTGCCCTTTCTGCACCTTGAAAAAAGCTTCTCCTTCTAGAGATAAAGCTCTTTGGTCAGCCCATTTTTTTTCGTTAAAACTAAGTTTTGAAGCAGCGTTCAATATCACTTCAGAATTATCTGGAAGCGTGACTGATTTTGTTTGTGCTATTTGAGTTTCAAAAGAGGTAATGTTATTAAACAACAAAAAATAACTAGATGTTAACAAAACGGCCACAACTGCGGCAACTTTATAGAATGCTTTGAAGTTTAAAGTTCTTATTTTTGTTTTGTTTTTAGAATGGTTTCTGGCCTTAAAAGCTTCCAAAGCAGCTTGCGCATCAATTGTTGGTGCCTGTAATTGTGATGCATAATGAGCAATCTTTTCCAGCGTTTGTAAATCTTCAGATTGTTTTAAATCCTCGATTTCTTGGCTTGAAAGCTCATCATTGAACCATTTTAATATTTCTTTTTCGTTTTCCATTTTCTATCTCTATGTTTATAAGACAACTAACTTTTAAATTACCCTATAGCTAAATGATTATTTATATATTTTCTATTTGGGCTCTCAATAGTTGTAGTGCTCCAGACATTCTTTTTTCAACGGTTTTTTGAGAAATATCGAGTAACTCAGCAATTTCTCTGTATTTTTTTCCATCTATTCGATTCAATAAAAATACTTCGCGCTGTGCTTCACTTAATGATGCGATCGCGTTGGTGAGTTTTTGTTTGAATTCTTCTTCTTCGAATAAATATTCGGGACTTTGATTATTGGTATCTAAGTTGGGCGCATCTTTGGCATATCTCAATACCACTTTTTGATGTTTAATGGTATTCAGGAATAAATTATTAATGCTGGTAAACAAATACGTTTTGACTTTACTAAAGTCAATCTTAGAACAATTTTCCCAAATCTTGGTAAACGCATCTTGTACCAGATCTAATGCAGCTTCATCGTCACCACATTTGTAATAGGCAAAATTAGTTGCTGATTGCACGTGCTTTAAGTAAAAGTCTCTAAAGTGATTTTCTTCGCAAAGGGTACTTTTTTCGTCGCTCATGGAGTAATAATTCATTTTTTGTAGGTTGTAAATGTAAAATATTTTTTCAAAAAGCAGTTGTGTTGCCGATGATTGCTTTTTGATTTAAAATATTTTATATTTTAATATATTGATTTTGAGTATTTTGAAATTTTTTTTAAATTTTTTTTAAAATTTACGTAGGGTAAAAATAAGCGTAGTTGTCTTACTAACAGAAAGGCGTTAAAAACATCGCTTGTAAATATAAAAATATATTAAATTTGAAAATTATGAAAAAATTAAAAATTGTTACCGGAATTGCATTGATGGCTATCTTAAGTTTTACATCATGCCAAAGCGAAGTTGATGAAGTAGAGGGAGAAAATCCAAATACAAACACTGCTAATTCAACGACAACGACTAATTTGAAACGTACTTCAATGTACGATGGTTCATTTGATGATTTCTTGGATGGAGCTTCATGCTCATCTATTGTCTTGCCTGCTACTGCAAAAGTTAACGGAGTTCAGGTTTCTATTTTAAGCCAAGTAGATTATCAACAAGTACTTTCTATTTTTGCTAAATTCAATGACGACCAGGATACTGTTGTTTTACAATTTCCTTTAAAAATTAAAACCAGTAATTATACAGAGGTTACTGTTACGAATCAAACCGAATATAATGCAATTCTAAATGCCTGTTCCTCTGCAGAAGCTTCTGGTCAAGATGCAATTTCATCTGTCAAGTTTTTCTTTCCTATTACAATTTTAACGTACAATCTTAGTTTACAGCAAACAGGTAGTGTTGTCATCACATCCGAAATGCAATTGTATACGTATATGACAAATATTAGCGCGTCAGAATTGTATTCAGTAAAATATCCTATTTCAGTAACAATTGCTGATGGAACTAAAACAACTGTTACAAGTGATGCCGAGTTGCAAGCCGCAATAAGCGCGTCTTTAAAAACAGAAGAGACAATTGCCTTAGCCGCTCAAAATAGAAAAAAAGTAGAAACAATTTTAGTAAATGGTAAGTTCAAAGTAGACTCCTATGTGAATGCAGGAGTTAATTCAGCAACGAATTACAAAGATTTCACGATTGATTTTGCAAATAATTTATCGGTAACTGCTGTAAATCTAGTGAATACAACAGTAAATGGAACTTATGCGGTAAGCTCGGAATTAAATGTTTTTCTAAAACTAAATTTTTCAGGTAACGCTTCGTTTACTTTATTGAATAATACATGGAAAGTAACTAGTTTTACTGCTTCGACTATTACATTGCAAAGTTCTACTAATGCAGCAGTAACATTAGTATTGAAACAAATATAGCTGGATTTAAGTTGGTAGTTTAGTAAGAACAGCTACCTTAAATTGTGTAGCTGTTTTTATATAAATAAACTTAATAACAAATATAATAATGAAAAAAGTACTTTCTCTACTCACGATTGGTTTGTTCCTTTCGGTAGCATCCTGTTCAAAAGAAGATGATCCCTTAGATAATCCAGTTGCTGTAAATCCGAATACGAATAAACAGCAAACAGGAAGCTCTGCTAACGATTTGTTATCGGATAAAAAGTTTAAGAGCATGGTAATCGAAGTGGTATATGTAGCTGGTTTTGAACCAAGCGCTCAATCGATTACCAATTTCGTGAATTTTCTTTCTGCACGAACTTTTAAACCAGGTGGTATTAGTGTGATTAAACGGTCTATTGCATCGCCGGGAAGTTCCCCTTATACTAATGAGGAGATTGTAAGTATTGAAGATGCTAATAGAACCAAATACAATACAGCAGACCAAATTGCAGTTTGGGCATTTTTTGCAGACGGAAAATCTTCGAAGGATACGGATACTTCGGTTATTCTAGGGACAGCTTACAGAAACACTTCTTTTGTTATTTATGAACAAACGGTTCATGGTTTGAGTGATAGTGCTTTTGAACCTAACAGAAGTTTATTAGAAACTACAGTAATTACTCATGAATTCGGACATATATTAGGTTTGACTAACCTTGGTACAGCTTTACAAAGCAATCACGAAGATGCAGAACATCCTAAACATTGTATTGAAAAGACCTGTTTAATGTTTTGGTCAGCAGAAATTGGTGGTGGTATCGGTAATATGGTTTCAAGCGGTTCAGCTCCACAATTAGACGCGCAATGCATTGCAGATCTTCGTGCCAATGGTGGGAAATAAAAGTATAATAAGATTAATTAAAACAGGATAAAGATGAAAATTAAACAGATAACAATAGCTTTATTTTTTGGTGTACTAGCAACAATGAGTGCACAAGACAAAGGAGCTCTCAAATCAACAGGTGGAATAAAAGGAGGTTATAATTTGGCTGCAGTACGTTTTGATGGAGACGGAGAAACAGAACAGCGAAGCGGTTTTCATGTAGGAGTTTATGGCGAGTCCTTTATTAGCGAAAGCTTTTCTATTCAACCTGAATTACTGTATTCTCAGCAAGGATATAAAATTACAAATAGCAGTGGTACTTTTACTCAAAAGTTGGATTATATCAATTTACCAATAATGTTGAAAGCGTATCCATCAAAAAATTTCTTTTTGGAAGCTGGTCCACAAATTGGATTAGCGATTATACACAAAGAGGAATATTCAGGCCTTTTTAGTGGCTCGCAAGAGTATGATCCTAATAATTTTGATTGGGGATTAAATTTTGGAGGTGGTTTAAAATTTGATTCTGGAATAAGTTTAGGAGTCCGTTATCATTTAGGATTAGGAGATTTGTACGATGAAGGCAAAGCTCAAAACAGAGTATTGCAATTTTCAGTAGGATTCGATTTATAATCTTAATTAGCTTTAGAAACAGAATGCCCAAGAAAATTTCTTGGGCATTTTTTTATGTGTTATCGAAAGTAAAAAATATAATTTATCGTTTAAAAAGAGACTTTGTAAATTATTCCAGCGGTGAATTCCCGCGTTAATCCGTCAGGGCGAACTTCTCGGACTACAAATGGTGTGGCTACAGATAATTCGATACTGTTTTTAGTGTTAATTGTATACACGCCAATTAGGTTTCCGTTTATGGTCAATCCATCTGAGTTTTTTATCGTTTCTCTCTGTCCAAAAGTATTCTGAAAACGATCTTCCCCTAAGTGATAAATGAATAATACATTGGGTTTAAAAGTGAACTTTTTATTAGAAGTTTGAAACGTATATGTAGTTCTAAACAAAGCATCTGATTTTCTTTCGAATAAATTAGTGGAAGGAAAATCATCAGTCCCAGAGAATTCTTTGAAATACGAATTTTTATTGTTGTTAAAAACAGGAATTTGAACGGCCGTATTAAAATCCCATTTTTTATAATTAAAATTCAGTCCTGCAATCAAATCAAAAGTTCCCAAGCTTGATTGATAGTCTAAAGGAAGTGAAAACTCATTTATTTTAAGATTTGAACTTGTAAAAGGGACTTTAAAACCCACAAGAGAACTCCATTGTGTATTCGTTTTTGGTTTCCAATTGTAATTTCCAATTAAATAAGCATCACCAAAAGCACCCCGTTGACCAAAACTGCCACTTGCAACTGAATACGTAATTTTAGAACTTAACGACAATCGTTCGTTTATAGTTCTGATGTAGGTGATGTAAGGTGAAATATAGGTGACATCAGCTTCGCCAGCACCAAAAATACTTCCTATTTCAATCCCGTTTTTTAATTCTTTATCTGTAGTTTGAAAACCGTTTCCAATGGAACAAATTCCGGCATCGCTGCAGCCTTGCGCAAAGGAGTGAGAGAATATCCCAATAGCGATAATTAGCAATAGATTTTTCATAAATCAGATTTTAATTTTGAGATAATTGTGCTACAGCAAAAAGATGACTGTATTGCTGGCAGTAAATCAGTACATATTTATAAGCTGAAACATTCACTTGTGTTGGAATTGCATACACTTTTGAAGATGTTAAATTGCCTAAATTCACAAAATCTGTTGGGGTAGCGTTTTTTGATAGGTATACTTTCAAATCAGGACCACTGGAAACACTAAAGTTTTCTAAACGAACTTCATTCTGATTTCCATTCAAGTAAATTTTAGCAGAACCGGTAACGTTAATTCCTGATGTTGGTATAAAATTACCTTCAGCAACAGGAGGAGTGTTTTCAGGAATTGGTGTGCTTAACACGGCATCACGGGTCAAATCGCCTTCAACTTCACACGATAGTAAAAGCAAGAAAATGGGTAGTATAAAAACAATTTTTTTCATGATGGAAATGTTTTTTGATTCGTTATCCAAATATAAAATGAATGAAAATTATAGTTTGTCAGCTACTTTACATTTGGAGCATGTTTATTTATAAATCAGTATTAACAAAATTTGAAAAAGACTATTTAGTAAAAATCAATATCTTTGAAGTCAAATTAGATATGATATGATCACCAAAGAAGCGCCAACACAATTAGAGCAATACTTTCAACAGTTTCGCGATAATATAATCGGAATAGATCAAGAATTTGAATCTCCTTACGGTCATAAACAAATCATTTACACAGATTGGACAGCAAGTGGTCGTTTATATCGTCCTATTGAAGAAAAATTAATGAATCAGTTTGGTCCTTTTGTGGCCAATACCCATACAGAGACCACCGTTTCTGGGACAGCGATGACAAAAGCCTATCATCAGGCGCGTCATATTATAAAACATCATGTGCATGCAAGTGCAGATGATGTTTTAATTACTGATGGTACAGGAATGACAGGCGTTGTCAATAAATTTCAACGAATTTTGGGTTTGAAAGTGCCCGAAAATTTAAAAAATTTCATCACTATTCCAGCCGAAAAGAAACCAATTGTCTTTATTTCTCACATGGAACATCATTCGAATCAAACGTCTTGGTTGGAAACTATTGCTGATGTTGAAGTTATTCCTTCTTCAGAAGATGGTTTATTCAGTATAGAAAATCTTGAACTTTTATTAGAAAAATATAAAGAAAGGCCTTTTAAAATAGCTTCCATTACCTCTTGTTCTAATGTTACGGGAATCAAAACGCCGTATCATGAAGTAGCAAAAATAATGCATCAGCACAACGGACTTTGTTTTGTAGATTTTGCTTGTTCAGGTCCTTATGTTAAAATTGACATGCATCCTGAAGATGGGGAGAGTTATTTGGATGCTATTTTCTTTTCGCCACATAAATTCCTTGGCGGACCAGGAACTTGCGGAGTTTTAGTATTTAATAAAAAATTATATCAAAATTTAGTTCCTGATAATCCGGGTGGTGGAACGGTAAGTTGGACAAATCCTTGGGGCGAACACAAATACATCGATAATATCGAAGATAGGGAAGATGGAGGTACGCCGGGCTTTCTTCAGGTGATAAAAACCGCATTGGCCATTCAGTTGAAAGAGCAAATGGGTATTGACAATATCTTAAAAAGAGAACACGAAATTGTAGATTACATTTTCTCGAAATTAGGATCGGTTCCAAATATTAAAATTCTTGCAGGACAGCATCAGGATAGGCTAGGAGTGATTTCTTTCTTTGTAGAAGATTTACATTTTAACTTGGGTGTAAAATTATTGAATGATAAATTCGGGATTCAAACGCGTGGTGGTTGCAGTTGTGCCGGAACATACGGACACTTTTTATTGCATGTGGACCAAGAAACTTCTCATCAATTAATTGACGAAATTACTCTTGGCGATTTAATCAGAAAACCGGGTTGGATTAGAATGTCTATTCATCCTACAACTACAAATGCCGAAATTGAATTTGTATGTAACGGAATCCTAGCTTTGGCAGAAAATCATAAATTTTGGGCTTTAGATTATGATTACAACCCAATTAGTAATGAGTTTGTGCATAAAAATGCAGCACCTTTAGAGGATGAACTAGTAAAAAGTTGGTTTTCTTTGTAATAAGATACCTTTTTGTAACTACCATTGTTTAAAAGCTAGTTTTTTTGTTAGTTTATGAAGACTACACTTGATTTAAAGAATTACTGTGATGTATGACTTAATTCCCTTTTTATGTCTTCTAAAGATGTATTGGTGAATATTAATTCATCAATAATCTGTTTTCTCAAAAGATCTAAATCATCGTATTCAAAATACTTTGCCCATGAAGTTAGATTAAGCAAATTACGAACTTGTTTGATTCGTTTTGTAGTTTCAAAAGTGGTTCTCAGTACTGCCAGATTATCATAATTTGGATTCAGTTTGTGTTGGTAAAGGACTGTTTTACTGCTGTAATCTACTTCTAGATAGTACAATTCCTCCTCTTGATTATCTGGATAAAAATTTGACCATGGAGCAAAGCCTAATTTTATTTTAGAATTTGTCTCTGGTTCTAGAGGCACTAAACGCCATTTACTGTTAGCCAAGCGTCCCCAGTGATTGGATACCCGATACATACCCATTTTTGTATAATAATACTTGCTTCCTGCCTTGCTATCATATTGCAATTCAAGTCCATCAATAGTGTCTAGAGACATTTCTTGAAAAACACAAAATGTATTTTTGAAAGATTTTGGACTGGGACGAAATATTTTTTCCATAAAACAAAGGTAATCAGAAAGTAAAAAAAGAGCAAGACAAAAATATATTTGACTAACTTTGTACTTTAGAATCAGTAAAAAAATAGGATTATGACTAAAGCATCTGAAGAAAGAATGTTACAAAAAGGAGTTTACACTGGAATTATGGAAAAAGATGAGAACAACAACTTTTTTTGTGGTGTTTATCTCTTAGACTATAAAATGGCTCAAAAACACGCACTTGGTGATTGGATAACAATTAAATCTATAATTGAAAATCCGAGTGATATCAGTTATAATAAATATCAAAAAAAGTCTAAAAACTTCGATAAAGCAAACAACAAACCACAGCAATAGTAGTTTTACCTTTTAATAAAAAAATAGCAACTAATTTCTTTTTTTGAATATTTTTTAGTCTCAAACAAAAAAATTAAAAAAAAGTGTACCTTTGCAAAAAATTTGTCGATTTTGAAATCAAATTATATTGATTAATTACTAAAAGACAAGTAGTTACCTTATTTATGAAAAAAATAGTTGAATACCGAAAACTGCTAAATGTAGATAAAACTGCAGAGCTAAAAGATTTGAAAACAATTTATCGCAACGCCATGAAAGAGGCACATCCTGATAAATTTCAAGGTGATGAAGCCGGATTAAAAGCTGCTGAAGAAAACAGTAAAAAAATAATTGAAGCCTACCATTTCTTGGTAAGCATCAATCCAGAGACAATCAAGCAAAATATGCCTGAGTATACTGAAACTATAGCTACTGCGACAATTACAGATTACAAGTTTGTAGAAGGTAGATTGATAATTAATTTTTCTAATGGTAGTGTTTATGAATACATCAGTGTGCCAAAAGCTACTTATGTAAAAATGGTAAACGCTGATTCACCTGGAAGATTTGCAAAAAGACACATCTTAAATGCTTTTGTTTGGAGAAAAACAACCAACCAAGACTAGTTTTGAAGTACATATCTTAAAAAGAAAAGCATCCTTATTACGGATGCTTTTTTTTGTTTTAAAATATATAAAAACTTCAAAATAAAGGTTTTAAATAAAAGGTTAATCACATTAAATTTGCATAATATGATGATTAAAAAGGATTTATATGGTTTAATCTCAGAATAGTTTTAGCGCGGAAGGTCCAGAATAACTCATCGTCTAAAATTTTTTAAAGATTTTTTTAGATTTAAATTTTTAAGAATAGTTACTATTTAATAGCATCTCTAAGTAAGGTGTTATTTACTCGTATTTATTTTTGATACTTCTTCCTCTAGGTTCATCTGCTTTGTGAAGTACAATTTCAGAATGTAGAAATGTTGCAGCATCTGCTGAATCTTTTACTTTGGAAGCACTACGTTCTATCATTTCAGCTTCAAATTTTTTTAACAGACTTTCTCGAATTCCAACTGTTCTCCATTGCGATAAAAGTCTGCATTCACTTGAAATGGATCGTGCTAAAGCTAGTGCATCTAGCAACGCTTGGTTTGCTCCTTGTCCTTTAAACGGACTCATGGGGTGCGCTGCATCTCCTATCAAAGTTACTTTTCCAGCATTTTTTAACAACCCTGAGTGTAGTAATTCGCGATCATATACAGGATATCCTGAAACATGCACTTCTTGTGTTGCAAGTAAAATTTGTGGAATAGGATCGTGCCATTGCGTTCTACGAATTGCTTCTTCTCTTAGCGCTTTAGGACCTTTTGCACTTAATTCTTTAGCCTCTTTTTCAGTCATTGGAAAACTCAATTGCCACATAACTGAATCTTCTTTGTAAGGCATAATATAAATTCGTTCCTTGCCATTGGCAGTTTGAAATACTGTAGCCGAATCCAATAACGAACTATTCATTTCTGCTAAAGCACTTAAAGGACAAATGCCCAATATTACGATACATCCTAAATACCGTAAAGGACTCCGCTCATCACCAATTATTAGCCTCCGAACAGTACTTCGAATTCCATCGGCTCCAACCACTAGATCGGCGTTTATAGTTTTTAGTTCTCCATTTACTTGAAATCTTAGTGTAACACCTTTACTTTTATCTTCTTTAAAATCCATTAATTGGTGACTCCATTTCACCCGTTCTGGATCACCCAATTGGTTTAATAATTCCATCCGTAAAGATTGTCTTGCAATATGGATATTGGATCGTTTTGTTTTTGTATTGTCGTCTCCCTGTATCCACTTTCTCACGCCCCATTCACCTACTACATTTCCATGAGTAGTATGAACCAAATGCCTTGTTGAATGTACTCCATCTTTTAATGAAAGTAGACCTAATCCCTCAATTGCTTTACTAGCTTGTTGTAAAGTGAGTCCGTATCCTTGAGAGCGAGTATCAAAATTTGCATCACGTTCGTATATAGTAAAAGGAATCCCCCGATGCAAACAAGCAACTGCTAGGGCAAAGCCGCCAATACCTGCGCCAATAATAGCAAGGTGCGGAAAGTTTTCAGTATCAGCTGCTGGAGGATTTACAGCTGGAATTAAACCCAATCCTGAACATTTTAAGCAGGAGTGAAGGTGTCCTTTAGGACGTATAGGAGCAGCTTCTTCACTATTTGTATTTTTAAAGTTGTCTAATGTTAGCTGGTATTGGAGTCGCGCTTTTTTAGTTAGCCCCCGACTTTTTTTTCCTCTACCTTGGCACGCTAAGCACATCGTCCAAGTTGCTTCTTTATTTTCCAATTTTTACTTCTTGTTTATTATAATTCAACAAATAATATCCTTACTAAAAAACGGAGCTGGTACAGTTGATGCCGTATTAAAAACTAAACTATTGATCATGGTCTTGGGTATTTCTGGGTAATCGAACTAAAGATATATTCATTTTAAGCATTTTAGTGCTTGTACTATTTGCATTATTTTATGACAATAGAATAACTGCGCAAAACTACTTTTTAAATTACAATAAAAAGACCTGCAAAACGCTATTTTTTAAAATTTCATGCAACTGTTCGAAAATGGTTTACATAAAGCGCAAACACATCAAAAGATCTTTGTTTACGATTTTTAAGTACGTTACAATTCCAAGTAATTACAACTATACAAGCCTTAAACTAAAATGCTTTATCGGCATAGGATACAAATGACAGCTATTTTATAACTACCTGTTTGATGAAATTTATCAATGTCTGTAATTATTTTCATCAGGTATGGAGCGGCAAAATGTAGTATTGCTTTCTGGAATTAAAAACCAAAGTGTTTTGCTATACAGTCGCTTTTACCTCAATATTTTATCAACTAAAGAGGTTTGTTGATGGGTAAAGTAAAATAAAAAGACGATCCTTTGCCTTCTTCACTTTCAACCCATATTTTACCATTATTTTTTTCTAAAAATCCTTTGACAAGTAATAGACCAATACCCATTCCTTTATTTTCTTTTACCGCTTTAGAAAGTGCTTTGACCTTAGGAGCAAAAAGTTGATCGATTATTTCTTTTGACATGCCTTTTCCTGAGTCTTTGATCACTATGATCATCATGTCATCACTTTGCTTAGCTGATAGCGTAATTTGGCCTCCATTATGCGAATGCTTGATCGCATTCGAAACTATATTTTGCAGTATAGAAAGCAACATTTTCTCATCGGCATACACACTACAATTTTTTTCAATTTCGTTTAGAAGGTTTATGGTATTGATGGATGCGGTTTCTTTTAAGGAATCAAAAACTTTTTCCACACAGTGTATCAATTCAATTGCGGCAGGTTTAAATGCTTCGGCAGCATACTTTATTCTTGCCCATTCGACTAGATAGTCTAACATGTTCAATTCATTTACCGCTGCTATGTGAAATTCTTTTAACAATTCTTTTGCTAAAGCTGGTTGTAGCGTGTCGAAATTTGCTTCTAAATATTGAGCACCCTGAATAATACCCGCAAGTGGGCTTCTTAAATCATGAGACAAAATCGCGAGTACATTTTCCTTGTGGGCATTTAGTTCTTCGAGCTCTTTTGCATATTTTTTTATTTCGTCCTCTGCTACTTTTTTGGCAGTGATATCGCGCAATATTTTCACAAATCCTATACCAACCTCATTTTCATTTTTTAATGGAAATACCAATCCATCTGCAAAAAATGTTTTCCCGTCCTTGCAGACATGCCATCTTATATCTACAGATCTCCCTGTTTTTGAAGCAATATCAATTTCCTTTTTCGGAATTCCAGCTTTTTTATCTTCTTCTGTAAAAATGGTTTCAAAAGGCTTTCCTATAATTTCATCTGTTTCATATTGAAATATATTTGTGGCCCCAGAATTCCAACTGTTTATATTTAAATCTGTGTCAACCGTAAAAATAGAATATTCCTCCAAACTGTCAATTATTTGGCTATAAAATTCTGCTGTAGGAACGTACTGTTTTTTTAGACTTTTCTTGTTTTGTGATGTTGACATTTTTTGGATTTTAGCGATAAGGGGTAAAAATTCTAAAAGCAAATATCTTTTTTTAACTGTAAAATTTGTTATACAATTCCATATAAATGTTATATAATTCATTTCCTATACTGTTGGTCTTTAAGGTATGTTTCATAAAATAAATGACACGTATTGTAGCCTTTTTCTATTTGTAAAAGCAAGAATTCAGCTATACGAATTTCTCTTTGGTACAACCAAACAAATAGTCAGATAAATAGTATGTCACTAATTGTAGTTGTCCTTTTTTAATAGTAAGTTTGGTAATTACCAATTCTGAAATAAACGCATGAATACACTACTGCTGGAACCGCGCAAAGCACTTAATAAAGCTTTTCTTAAAATCAAACCAAACCGTACTCATATTGAGGACTTTAAAATAAATTTGATTCAGATTTTAGATTCCATCAATGAAAAAGAAACCGAAGAGTTTCATAAAAACTTAGTGATTAATTTCCTCAAGAAAACCTATTACGATCCTAACTATTCTGTGAATACAAAGGGACGTAACGATTTAGTGATTCACAACGGGAAAGATGCCAAAACAAATGTAGGCGTTATCATTGAGGCCAAAAGTCCCAGCAATAAAAACGAAATGATTACCGTGGCCAACCTTAACGGCAAAGCCCTGCAGGAACTTGTTTTGTATTATATGCGCGAACGCATTACACATAAAAACACCGAATTAAAACACCTGGTTGTTACCAATATTTACGAATGGTTTGTTTTTGACGCGCAACTCTTTAATAAAGTTTTTGCAGAAAATAAGGCGTTTACAAAACAATTCACTGATTTTGAAGAAGGTCGCGCCTCAGGAAAAGACACCAAGTATTTCTACAATGATATCGCAAAACCTTTTATTGAAAGCATTCAAAACACCATAGAATTTGCACATTTCGATATTCGGAAATACGATAAACCGTTGCGCAATGCCAATAAAGAAGATGATAAACTCCTTGTGGCGCTGTTCAAATTACTATCGCCAGAGCATTTACTAAAATTGTCTTTTGCCAATGACAGTAATTCCCTCGACAAAAACTTTTATAGTGAATTACTGCACATCATTGGTTTAACCGAAGTAAAAGAAGGCGGCAAAAAACTAATTGAACGACATAAATCAGGCAAGCGAAACTCCGGTTCTTTACTAGAAAACGCCATTGAGCAGCTGGATAGCTTAGATAAAATATCCCGATTGCAAAACCCAAAACAATACGGCGAAACTAATGACGAACGGCTGTTTACCGTAGCACTGGAATTAACGATTACGTGGGTAAACCGTATTTTGTTCCTTAAATTGCTGGAAGCGCAGCTCATTACGTACCACAAAGGAGACAAAAGCTATTCGTTTTTGAATTCTGATTTGATAAAAGATTACGATAATCTCAACAGTTTGTTCTTTCAGGTTTTAGCAAAAAAACCAGACGAGCGCAACGATAGAGTGGCTACCGCTTTCGCAAAAGTGCCGTACCTGAACAGTTCCCTTTTTGAACCTACTGATTTAGAACATGAAACCTTGTTTATCTCGCAACTCGAGGACAACAACACCCTGCCGCTGCTTCCGGCAACGGTAATCAAAGACAATCAGGGTAAGAAAAATACGGGTACAAAAAAGGCATTGGATTATTTCTTCTCCTTTCTGGATGCGTATGATTTTGCCAGTGAGGGAAGCGAGGACATTCAAGAAGACAATAAAACGCTGATTAATGCCTCCGTTTTAGGATTGATTTTCGAAAAAATAAACGGCTACAAGGATGGTTCGTTCTTTACTCCCAGTTTCATTACCATGTACATGTGCAAGGAAACAATCCGGAGAGCGGTGGTACAAAAATTTAGTGCGCTGTCGCCAAATGGTGGCACGTTTGAAAATTTTGACGATTTAAAATCATTCTGTTTTCATCATTATAAAAAGGAAGTAAAGCCAAATTTAATGCGGTGATCAACCAAATAAAAATATGCGATCCTGCGGTGGGTTCCGGTCACTTTCTGGTTTCGGCATTGAATGAAATTATTGCGATAAAAAATGAACTGGGTATCCTAGTCGATAAAGATGGTTTGCAATTAAAAACCGATGTAGAAGTCGTAAACGATGAATTGATGATCACGGATGAGGACGGAATTCCCTTTTCCTACAATCCTAACAACAAAGAAAGCCAGCGCACACAAGAAACCTTGTTTCATGAGAAGCAAACCATCATAGAAAACTGCTTGTTTGGTGTGGATATTAACCCAAACTCCGTCAAAATATGCCGTTTGCGTTTGTGGATTGAGTTGCTTAAAAACGCGTATTACCGTGTTCCCGAAGGTGCAGTTAAAACCACCCCGCCCTACGGGCACCCCTCCAGCGGAGGGGAATTAGAAACGTTGCCTAATATTGACATTAATATAAAATGTGGCAACTCGTTGATTTCACGTTTTGGACTGGATACGGATCTAAAAAAAGCGCTCAAGCAAAGCAAATGGAATATAGAAAGCTACAAACTGGCCGTTGCTACGTACCGAAATGCCGAAAGCAAGGAGCAAAAACGACAAATGGAACGCTTAATAGGCGATATAAAAAGCAATTTCAGGAGTGAAATAGGCACAAACGATCCCAAGAAACTCAAACTAGAAAAACTAAAAGGCGAACTTTTTAATTACACCCAACAAGTAGGACTTTTTGAAAGAAGCAAAAAAGAACAAACCGAGTGGAACAAAAAAGTAAACGTGCTGGGCGCCGACATAAATACGCTGGACACCGAAATTGAAGAAATAAAAAGCAACAAGATTTACGAAAATGCTTTTGAATGGCGTTTTGAATTTCCTGATGTGTTGAATGATAATGGCGATTTTGTGGGATTTGATGTGGTGATTGGGAATCCGCCGTATATTGGATTGCAAAATAATAAGGTTGAATCTGAGAGCTTATCAAAATTAGGTTATGAAACATTTGATAAATCAGGAGATTTATATGTACTATTCTGTGAAAGAGGAAACCAAATACTTAAAGAAGATGGAGATTTATCTTTTATTATACCTAATAAATGGATGAGTGCCGGATACGGCAAGAATTTAAGGAAATATCTCGTTTCAAAAACAAATCCAACTAAAATAATTGATTTTGAAAAGGTTTTTGTTTTTAATGAAGCTGTAGTCTTTGTTTGTATTCTTGGTTTTATTAAGCAACCATTCGCTAATAATTTGAAAGCTGTCAAAATAATTGATAATTTACAAATGCTTGATTTTGAAAATCAATTTAATAATAGATCAATTGAAATCCAAAAATTTGATGATGGTGGACTGCAAATTGCATCAGATGAAATTAATGCTATTTCTGATAAAATCGAGAGAATTGGCGTAGCATTAAAAGATTGGGAGAATATTGAATTTTTTAGAGGAGTTACAACAGGATATAATGAAGCTTTCCATATTGATTTTGATACTCGAAATGAAATAATTAAAAATGATCCATTCAGTAATGAAATTATAAAACCTTTATTAAGAGGAAAAGATATTAAACGATTTATTTACACAGATCCAAATTTGTATATTATTTTTTCAAATAAAGGAATTGATATTGATAATTATTATGGTGCAAAGTCCCATCTAGCTAAATTTCAAGAAGAATTAACACCAAAAACAAATTTCAATATTGTCAAAGGAAGAAAGCCTGGAAATTATAAATGGTATGAAATTCAAGATAACACAGCTTATTTCAAAGAATTTGAAAATGAAAAAATAATTTGGATGGAAATTTCAGATAAAGGAAACTTTACATTAGATACAAATAAAATGTTTTTAACAAATTCAGCATACTTTATTTCGGGCAAAAATCTAAAATATTTATTAGCAATTTTAAATTCAAAATTATGCGATTTTTATTTTTTTCAAAAAACTGCTTTAATTGCAGGGGGTAGAAAACGATATACAAAACAATATGTTGAACAAAATCCAATTCCAGTTATCTCAAAAGAAAATCAACAACCGTTCATCGATAAAGTCAACGAAATCCTTTCTTTGAAATCCCAAGACCCAAAAGCAGACACCCAAAACCTAGAACAAGAAATTGATGTTATGGTTTATGAATTGTATGGCTTAACTGCCGAAGAAATTACAATTGTAGAGAATAGTTAAATTTGCGAAAGCGATAGAAAAAATTGCAATAAAGTTCAAGGTCATTTACTAGTTAGGAGATATTTTATGAAGACACCTATAATTCAATCATTAATGCAACATGGTACAAATTTAAATAGCAATGACATATTAGATTTATACGCTGATACTCCATTTGGTAATATGACACTAAAGTGGTTTGATATTGTTCAAAGAATGGATTGTTTAAACGACACAATTGTAAGTTTGTATGAAAACTTTACTAAACGAAATGACATTAGAGTTAATCAATTTAATTCAGGTATTTTAGTCAATCCGAAGTTATCATATATTCAAATCTATCAAACCGAAGAAATTATTTATTGGCTTCGTAAAACAATCGATGAATTCATTGGATTACTATATTTATCAGATTATAAAAAAACACGTGACAAATATCCGAGTAAAATAAAAATATCTTCTATTGCTGAATTTTTGCATTCTAATCAATCTTTTGATAATATATTAGATTCACATAAACCTTTTTTGGAAAATTTAAACAATATATCAAACGCTTACAAACATTCCTTTATTAATCATGAAGTTTTAAATTATTATGGTGAGAACGAGCCTCTTGTTATTGCATTAAGACTGGATTACAACAAGTTAAACAATGATCATCAATTTTATACTCTCTCATTGACAACGATTCTAAATGAGTTTGACATAATAATTGGAAAATTAAAACAAAAATTAGCTTCTGAATTTACGTATAGATAAAAACAGTTTCTATCAGGTACTATAACGGATTTGGGCAATAAGCTTAATGGAAAGTTGGTTTTGTATTTGGGTAAATTTGCTTCGCTTCTTCGCTACGGCTCGGGTGGCAAATCTTACAATAGGACTTAATCTAGTCCATAACGCACTATAATAACTTGAATAAAGAACTTATACCGCCAATGAACAAATCAAAGTAATTTTCAGATATTACTTTAATTTATTAACTATTTTCTCTTTTGTAATAACCACGTTGTTAAACCTTCTTTTGTTTCGATTTCTAAAACTTTGTCTAACTTTTCTTCCAAAGCTTGTAAATTTATCATAATTGAAAAATTAAAAGTTAATACTCTTCTCCTTTTTTAAGATTGCAAAGTTATTGATAATATTTGATTCATGTACTGCGAAAGTTTGCGAACGTTTTGCACCACAATAAAATTGAAATTCTAAATCGGTTTTTTGATCGATAAATTGTGCTGCTTTTTGGTACAAAAAAACCTGTAAGCAATTTGAATGTTGGATTTTGAATTTTTTATCAATCCAACGTCAATGCACCAAGAATTTCTTCGGACATAAAAGGTCCGCCGGGATATTTGGCAGTATAATCTAGATTCATCCAGATTTGTCCGCGCTCGTCAACGTGATAATGCAGTTTGTTTTCTTTACTTTCATTAACAAATAATACATTTTTTATAAGAAAGTTTACTTTTTCTAAATCAGTCTGAGTGCCTATGAGTATTTCTGGATAAATATGTCCTGTAGTATGAATCAATCGGGGAGTTCCACCAATAGACTTAATTGCGGCAGCCATTAATATGGAATGATCATCGCAATCGCCAGAGAAATAGAGTAGGGATTCTGAGGCAGAAGCAATATAATCTCTTGCTTTTGGATCACTTACATAGTTCCATTTGCTATTTATTTCTTTAAAAACAGCAAAGCATTGTATAATAGTCCTGTAATCAGAATAGCCTTTTACTTTTTTAAAATGTTTAGTTGTTGCCATAATCGCAAAATTCCTAATTTTTGGATTTTGATATTCAATTGCATTTACAATCTTAGATTTGTTTGGAAACGGAAGCAACTTGGCAATAATAATATCTTGTGGATAAGGATTATCAGACATGGTGTACATGATGGAATTATAATCTTCAAAAACACTATTAAATCCATAGTTTCCTATAGTTGATCCATATACTAAAACCAAAAAATAAAGGATGATACAAAAGAGAATTATAGTTCTTAAAAATCTAAGGATGATTTGAATACCTACAATCAACACCAAAAATAAAACTACCCGATCGATGTTCAGAAACCAATTTGGATTAATTAGATTTTGATGGATGATTATAAAAAGAGGAATTGCAATTAAAATGTTTAGTATAAAAATAATCACGTCATCCCAAGGTTTTTTTACCTGAAATCGTTGTTTTATACTTTGAAAATTAATTTCTTTTATTTTTATCATAGTAAAGATAAAAACAGCAATCTAAACTGTTTCTACAAGATCTTCAAAAGTACCTTTTTTATCGATAATTTTAAGTTGAATCAATTGATTTTGAATTTTGTTTAACATTTCTGCTTTTAATTGGTTTTGCGACCAATGAGTTACAGATAACCACTCTTGAATATCTTCAATTTTTTGATGGTATTTTAATGCTAATGTGGTATCAATACTTGGAATATCTTTAAAGTCAAAAGTAGTTTGATTTATAATGGATAAAATTTTTGAAATAACATCCGCTTGTTTTTCAAGAGCTTCTTTACGAACCGCAATCACAAAGCAAGGCCAAGGTGTTGGGCAATCACCAATACGTCTAAAAATACCTTGGTCTACTAATGGCTTAGTCATAAAACGTTCCCACATAAAATAATCTGCGGTTTTGTTTGTTAAGGCTTTAACGGCACCGTCAATGGTGTTTACAATTTCAAACTGAAGATCATCCGTTTTCCATCCCGAATGCAAACGGGACTGATTATCGGCATTGACATACGCCATTAATTGTGAGCCAGAACCCAATCGAGAAATGGCAGCTGTAGTGCCTTTCAAGTCAGTTAAAGTATTGTATTTTGAATTTGCTGCTACATGAATTCCCCAAATTAAAGGACTTTCAACGTATACTTGAACAATTTTGCTGGGATTTCCTGCAGTGATATCTTTTACAATTCCTTCGGTTAATATGACTGCAATATCAGTTTCGCCATCACGCAGCAATTGGCACATTTTACCGGTACCTTCGGGAACATCAGTCCATTGTAAATCGATATTTTCTTTTTCGAAATCGCCGCTTTCTATGGCTAAATGCCAAGGCAAATTGAAATGTTCTGGAACTCCGGCTATTTTTATTGTATTCATTATAGATTTGGATTTTTTAATTCGTACCAATTCCAAGAAACGCCATCCTCAAGATAGGTTTCAGTCATTTCTAGTCCAATTTTTTGTAAAATTCGATTGGAGGCGATGTTGTCTGTATGCGCAGCTGCTTCCATTACAGGAATTTTCATCACATTAAAACCATAATCCAACCAAGCAAAACTGGCTTCACTTGCATATCCTTTGCCCCAGAATTTTTCGCTTAATCGGTAACCAATGTCGTAAAAATGAATTTTGTTATTGACCATTTCGGTGTTGTATTTTAATCCAGCCCAGCCTATAAGCTCTTGTGTTTCTTTTAAAATAATAACAAAGCGACCTATATTATTCTGGGTGTACTGCTTTTTAACAGACTCAATAGTAGCGTAGACTTCGCTAATTTCTTTTACAGGTTTGTTCCAAAGGTATTGATGTACCTTAGGATTTCGATCCATTTCGAATAAAGCTTCAGCATCTGAAACGAGCATTTCTCGTAAAAGTAATCGGTCAGTTTCTAAAATAAGATTCATGGTGTACTAAAAATTTCATAGTTAACGATTTAGCCCTGATAGCGGTGGTTTTCTGTCATTGCGAGGAACGAAGCAATCACACATTAATATCTTTAAAATTATTCAATTTTGCATAACGTATCATATTAGTGAAAGCTTCCTGATCTAGTTTTGGTATTTCCAGAATGGAGTTCAATAAAGTCGTGTCATATTCGTTGGCAGCCGTTGTAAAATAAGGACTTAAATGCTTACCAATACTTTCATAATACAGTTTTTCAATGACGTTTCTATATGTGAAATTTAATTGATTTTGAATTAAAGTAAAATTAGTGTAACCTACTTCCTTCATAATCAATTGCAATCCTTTTATCATATTGAAGCTTTTAGTATTTACAATATTAAGCTGTTCAATATCGTCTCTTTCAAAGGTATTGACAATCACTTTTGCCACATAATCAACGGGAATAATATTCAAAACAGTGTCTTCATTGATGATAAAACGCACATTTTCTTGTTCCCCTTTTCGTTGAGAAGTAAAGTGAAAGAATTTTGCCAAAAGATAAAAAACCATATATTTTGAAATAAAATATGGATTTTCTGTTCCTAACATTTTTCCCCCAATAACACTTGGACGCAGAATTTGAAAAGGCAAATTTATTTTTTTACATTCTTGTGCTATAAAATTTTCCGAGTGAAATTTTGCGTTTTCATACGCATTGCGATGCTCTGGTTTGAATTCTAAACTATGAAAGTCATTGTCAATTAATCCTTTTCGGTTTCCAGATGAAAAAGCAGTTCCAATGTAAATAAACTTTTTTATGAAAGGATGAAATAAAGTGAAGAGGGATTTAGTGATTTTGGTATTTTCATCAAAAATCTTTTCCCGTTGTTTTTCGTCGGTAGATAGATTAACAAATCCAGCTGAATGAATAAAATAAGCATCTTTTATTTGGCTTGAAAAAGTATCTTGAATTTCAGCCAAATCAGTATCGATTATTTCAATGTACTCGTGCAGTTTTTCTATGCCTTTGTTCTTTATGATTTGTGGGGTATAACTACTCGATAATAGTTCGTTTATGCGATCTTGAGCAGTTTTTTTTCCTTTGTTTCGGGCAATTATAAAGAGTTTACCATCAATTTTAGTGTTGATGAAAAGCTCCAGAATTTCATACATAATATGAGATCCCAAAACTCCTGTTGCTCCTGTAAGTATTATTTTCATTATCGTTTTGTTCTAAAAGTAAAGGTAGTTTTAAATAGTAAATAGTTTAGGTTTAAGTATCATCGCGTTTTTGAAGTCACCAACCAATAATTATCAATCTTTTGCTTTCAAATCGGAAATAATAATTCTGAATCCATCGGGATCCAAAAACATTTTGCCTCTCGAAACTTCGGGATCATTCCAATATGGATTTTTTGAAGTAATAATAGAAGTGTTTGAATATAAAAGTTTGTTAATCATTGAATTATACTCCTTTCGCGTTTCGGGATAAAGAACTAGAATATCATCTTCATCAAAGTGATGTTCTGCGTTTTCATTTGATTGTGTAAACTCAAAATGCCAATCTAAGTTAGAATTACCTATTAAGATACCATCGTACAAATCATGATTATTAAAGCTGCCAAGCAGTTCAAATTCTAGAATAGAAAGGTAAAAAACCTTAATTTTTTCTAAATCATTTGTATGTCTGGCAACTCTGAGCTTCATGTTAGTTTTTTTTTTAGCCCTGATAGGAGCGGCATCCTCTTGTGGTAGCGCTAGCGAACACAAGAGATATAGCGGATAGCAGGAAATAGCTCCTAATCATATTATTTCTGTAATTGATTGGCCAGTTTATCTAGCGTATACGCTATCAATTCATCCACCGCTTTATAAGGATCTTCACTAAATGTTCCCGAAGCACGATTGGCAATTATCGCGTTTAATGACAAGGCTTGATGTCCTAAAAGTGCCGACAGCCCATAAATTGCTGCAGTTTCCATTTCAAGATTTGTGATTTGGTTGTCACCAAATTTAAAATTATCCATTTTAGAATTTAATTCTTCATCTTGAATATTCAGACGCAATATGCGTCCTTGTGGTCCGTAAAAACCTCCAGCAGTTGCTGTGATTCCCTTATGCATTTGGTCACTTTCTATGATTTTTTCTAATTTTTCAGAACAAGCAATTACATAAGGCTTTCCTTTTTTTAGATCCCAATTGGTATGTTGTACAAAAGCATCTTCCATTTCTAGATTCGAAACTTCGTCAATCAAATAGGAGCGGAGCATGTTGTCTAGTCCTAATCCAAATTTAGATAGTACAAAACTGTCTACAGGAATATCCGCTTGCAAAGAACCCGAAGTTCCGATACGAATAATGTTCAAGGAAGTCAAATTTTCTTTTGGTTGACGCGTTTCTAAATCGATGTTTACCAAAGCATCTAGTTCGTTGATTACGATGTCAATATTATCGGGACCAATTCCTGTAGACATCACGGTAATACGCTTTCCTTTGAAAATCCCGGTTTGGGTTTTGAATTCTCTTTTTTGAGTCGAAAATTCAATACTATCAAAAAACTGCGTGATTTTCTCTACTCGATTTTGATCTCCTACAAAGATGATATCGTGCGCAATATTTTCTGGTTTTAAATTCAAATGGTACACGCTACCGTCTGGATTTAATATTAATTCTGATGATTGTATCATTTGTTTTTATATTTTTTCCTCTCCCTTACCCTCTTCAAAGGAGAGGGAGCTAGTTGCTGATTTATATTCTATTTTTATATTTCAATTTGATTCCTCCCCTTTGGGGAGGTTAGGTGGGGATTATCCTCCCACACGTTTTACTTTGAATCCTTTTTCTTTTAAAATAATCATTATTTTATCGCGGTAATCTCCTTGAATGATAATAGAATCATCTTTGAAGGTGCCGCCAACACTTAGTTTTGTTTTGATTTCTTTGGATAGAATTTTAAAATCGGCGTCGGTGCCTTCGTAACCTTCAATTATGGTGGTCGCTTTTCCTTTTCGTTTTTCAAATTTACAAATCATTGGCTCTTTTTGAACGTATAATTCGTGTGCCGCCGCCTCCGTTTGCTCTTGTGGCAAAGGTTCATGATCTGGGAAAAGGTTTTTTAATTGGTCTTGTAAGTCCATCTTTTTTAATATTAATTTATTATAAAACCATTAAGAAGTTAAGGAAATTAAGTTTTTACTGCTCTTAATGCACCTTAATTACTTAATGGTAGTAAACAAAAAGACATCAAGCGAACTCGATGTCTTTCTTGAACTATTGAATTAAAATTTATTTTTTGATCAAACCTAAATCTACTAATCTTTCATACAAATAGTCACCTGCAGTAATGTCCTCAAACTGTTTTGGATTTTCGGCATCGATACAATTTTCTAAACAATTTAATGGCATATCGCTCACGGGATGCATAAAAAACGGTACGGAGTAACGCGAAGTGCCCCACAATTCTCTCGGTGGATTCACTACTTGATGAATGGTCGATTTTAATTTGTTGTTCGTGTGACGAGATAACATATCGCCCACATTAATAACTAATTCATCTGGTTCTGCAATGGCATCAATCCAATCCCCGTTGTGGTTTTGCACTTGTAGTCCTTTACCTTGAGCGCCCATAAGCAACGTAATCAAGTTGATGTCGCCGTGTGCAGCCGCTCTAATTGCGTTTTCAGGCTCTGATGTAATTGGAGGGTAATGAATAGGTCTTAAGATAGAATTTCCATCTTTGGCATAATTGTCAAAATAAAATTCATCTAATCCTAATCGTAAAGCCAAAGCTCTTAACACATACACTCCTGTTTTTTCTAACATTTGGTAGGCTTCTTTTCCCACCACATTAAAACGAGGTAACTCTTTTACTTCAACATTTTCAGGATATTCTGCAGCGTATTTTGAATCTGCAGACACATACTGTCCAAAATGCCAAAATTCTTTTAAATCTCCTTCTTTTCTGCCTTTAGCATGTTCTGTTCCAAAAGAAACATAACCTCTTTGTCCGCCAATTCCAGGGATTTCATAACTGCGTTTTGTTTCTAAAGGTAAAGCGAAAAAATTTCTGATTTCACCATACAATTCATCAACCAATTGGTCGTTTAAAAAATGCCCTTTGAGTGCTACGAAGCCAATATCTTCAAATGCACTTCCGATTTCATTTACAAATTTTTGTTTACGTGCCGGGTCATCCGACAGGAAATCACGCAAGTCAACACTAGGAATGTTTTGCATACTTTTAAATATTTTTTGATATTTTGCAAGATCAAAACCTTGCAATTACAAATGTAAAGAATAATTTTATATTTGAATTTTAATTTTCACAAACAACATGAAAAAATATAACAAAATAACACAAAACTGTTATATTTTTTTATCTTTGAACCATACAATAAAACCGTAACAATGATCTTCGACAGAAAAAATCTTACTGACAATCAATTATTAGATTTATATAAACGAATACTAAAACCGAGACTTATAGAGGAAAAAATGTTAATTCTTATTCGTCAGGGAAAAGTTTCAAAATGGTTCTCAGGAATTGGTCAAGAGGCTATTTCTGTGGGAGTTACCGCAGTTTTGGATTCAGATGAATACATTTTGCCTATGCACAGAAATTTGGGAGTATTTACTGGAAGAGACATTCCGTTGTACCGCCTTTTTTCGCAATGGCAGGGGAAAGCTAATGGTTTTACAAAAGGTCGGGACCGTAGTTTTCATTTTGGAACCCAACAGTACAAAATTATTGGTATGATTTCGCATTTGGGACCACAGTTAGGTGTTGCGGATGGAATTGCATTAGCCAATAAACTCAAGAAAAACGGTAAAGTTACGGCTGTTTTTACTGGAGAAGGCGCCACATCCGAAGGGGATTTTCATGAAGCCTTGAATATTGCTTCGGTTTGGGAATTGCCTGTTCTTTTCGTTATTGAAAATAATGGATATGGCCTTTCAACACCCACAAATGAGCAATACCGATGCGAAAATTTAGCTGATAAAGGCATTGGTTACGGAATGGAAAGTTATATTGTAAACGGAAATAATATATTGGAAGTTTTTAATTTATTATCTGAATTAAAGGCTTCAATGAAAGAAAATCCAAGACCTGTTTTATTAGAGTTTAAAACCTTTCGAATGCGCGGGCACGAAGAGGCGAGTGGAACAAAATATGTTCCGCAGGAATTAATGGATATGTGGGCTGAAAAAGATCCCGTAGAAAACTTCAGAAACTTTTTGTCAGAGAATAACGTTCTTACAACTGAGTTTGATGAAGCACTACGATTAGAAATTAAAAAAGATATAGACGAAAGTTTGGCTCTTGCCAATGCAGAACCTGAAATAGAAGCTTCCTTATCCGAAGAACTAAATGATGTGTACAAACCATTTGTATATGAAGAAGTTAAACACTCAAAAGAAAAAGAAAACATTCGTTTTATAGATGCTATTTCGACCAGTTTAAGACAATCAATGGAACGTCATGAAAACTCAGTTATCATGGGACAAGACATTGCTGAATATGGTGGTGCTTTTAAGATTACTGATGGATTTGTAGCGCAATTTGGTAAAGAGCGAGTGATTAATACACCCATTTGCGAAAGCGCGGTGGTTTCGGCAGGAATGGGTTTATCTATTAATGGTTACAAAGCGATTGTTGAAATGCAATTTGCTGATTTTGTTTCGACTGGGTTCAATCCTATTGTGAATTTATTAGCCAAATCGCACTATAGATGGTTAGAAAAAGCCGATGTTGTAGTACGAATGCCTTGCGGTGGTGGAACACAAGCGGGACCATTTCACTCACAAACCAATGAGGCTTGGTTTACAAAAACTCCAGGTTTAAAAGTAGTTTATCCAGCTTTTCCGTATGATGCAAAAGGCTTACTGAATGAGGCTATAAATGATCCAAATCCAGTGTTGTTTTTTGAGCACAAGCAATTGTACAGAAGCGTTTACCAAGACGTTCCTAAAGATTATTACACGTTACCATTAGGAAAAGCAGCGCTACTGAAAGAAGGGAATTCGGTTACTATTATTGCTTTTGGAGCAGCAGTTCATTGGGCTCTAGATACTTTATCAAAAAATCCTGAAATTTCAGCAGATTTATTGGATTTAAGAACCTTACAACCTTTAGATACCAACGCTATTTTTGCTTCTGTAAAGAAAACGGGAAGAGCTATTATTTATCAGGAAGACAGCATGTTTGGTGGTATTGCAAGTGATCTTTCGGCATTAATTATGGAACAATGTTTTGAATATTTAGATGCACCAGTAAAACGTGTGGCAAGTTTAGATACACCCATCCCTTTTACAAAAGCATTGGAAGATCAATATTTGCCAAAAGGTCGTTTTGAAAATGATCTGAAAGAACTCTTGTTATATTAGTTGTAATTTAATAGTTAGGTTATTTTTAGTATTTTAATTCTAAAAATAACCTAATATCCAATAAATAATTATAAAAATAAGAATGGTGCCAAAACAGCCACCACCTAGTTTTTTAGCACCGTAGCCCGCTATAATAGTTTTAAAAAATCCGTTCATGGTATTTATTTTTAATTACTTATGAATAATATGTTTTTGTTAAACGCATTATTTTTTTATATAGTATGGCATTTTAAATTTTTTTTAAATACAATGTTTAAAAATAAATTCGCTCCATCATTTGGGCGTTATTATTTGATATTTTATTTTTGAAAAATAATACTATCAAACTCTAATGAAGCCACTAAAAGAAAAATTACTCATTAAAGATGCCACCATTCTTAAAATTCAATTTGATAAAGAATGGTTTTACAAACTAGACGATATGGCTTTTTACCTGAAAGAAGATTTATCAGAAGTTGAATTTGTATTTTTGCCAATGATAATCGAAGGTGAACAAGAATTTGTAAAGTGTGCTGCATTTGATGATATTATTAGAGGTAGGAAAGAAATAGAATAGCATCTGTTTCCTTCTTAACGATTACTCAATTTTGCTTTTTCCTTAATGATATCGCTAATTTTTTTGTTTTCGATTTTGCTTTCTAGCCAAGAAATAATATCTAGATATAAAAAAGCTCTTTTTTCGTAGGTGTTTTTCTCTAGTTCGATAAAACGTGCTCTCATTTTTACAAACTCCTTTTTGATATCTGTTGGATAAATGGAGTTTAAACTTTTTAAAAACTTGATAATTTCTTTTTGCACTTCATGCAAATCATTCATTTTAAGTAAAAACTTGTACGTGTTTTTGAGTTGATTTTCTAAATAGTAATCCTTACCCAATTCATAATGTGCAATCAAACAAAGTAGTCTCGAAAAACACATTAAATCCTCTCGCATAGAAAGATTTTTGTTGTTGATGATTTTTTCTAAGTACAAAATACATTCGGCATATTTTTCGGTGCCAAAATAAATAGAGGCAATTTTGTAATAAAACAACATTTCGTGATGCTCATCAAGATGCTCACTATGCGTTTTTAATTTTGCTAAAATTTCAGGGATTAGGTATTCACTTTCTATAAATGTACCTTCTAGAATATGGAAGTTTAGTTTGTTATTGTACAAATATAAAAAGGATAGGGAAGCAATATTATCGTTTACTGGAAAGCGAGGATCTTTTGTTGTTTCTTCTAATAAAACCAAATATTTTTTGAACTTAGATTTGTATTTCAGCATGTACAAAGACTCCAACAAATAATGGTTCCCTTTTAGAAAAAATACAGGATTCAAATATATCATACTTGGAGTATCGTAAAAGAGCGTCACCCATTTTAAAGCATATTTGTAGCACGATAAAAAATCTTGTACCAAAAAACTTCGCCACAAATTGGCATTATAAAACCAGTATTTTTCACGGAAGCCAAATTTTGATTGATCGAATTTTGAACTATGTTTTCTAAAATAATCATCGATATAGGTGAATTCGGCATCCGTTTTTACATAACCAGTTTTCAACATAATACCATACAGTTGCAACGATAAATTAGACAATTTACTCGAAATAGTATTTCTGTAATTTAATTCCTTGGCTTGCACCACTAATTCGTCAGCACGACCTTGAATACTTCGGGTAATATATTGTGATTCGATTAGTTTTTCGAATTCTACAATTTCATATGCCATTAGTTTTTCGTCATTTTCTAAAGCGAGGATTTTAGTTTTATCTAAAATTTTTAGACTTTGCCTATACAATCCTTTGTTGTATAAAATAGTTGCAAAATCAATTTGTTCACGAATTTGGTAACGCATATTCTGACTCGGAATATTCAATCGAATACTCACTAAAATTTGCTTGTACAAATAGGATTTTAAATTCGATAATTGCACTTTTTTTATGATACCACTTTTCAAAATTAGCTTCTCATCATAGGCATCCGATTTGTCAAGAATATTAAATAGTTCAATAAATTTTGTATTTGAACTAGTTTCTAATCTACTGGCAAAAATCTTGAATTGTCTTTTTTCAGATTTTGAAAGGGATTTAATTAATACGAATAAGAAATCTTTTTGATGGTTAGCCATTGTAAAATAAGTTAGCTTAGTTTATTGATAATAAGGTATTTATAAGCTTAACAATTGCTTTATAAGCAGTATATTTCATTAAATGGAGTTTCTTAATAACTTAATGAAAGATATTTTTGTTTAGGGTTGTGAAATTACACTAAATAAATGAAAATGAATAGAGAGAAAGTTCAAATTTTTGATACCACTTTAAGAGACGGCGAACAAGTTCCAGGATGTAAGTTAGATACCAACCAAAAACTAATTATTGCAAATCGATTAGACGAAATGGGAGTAGATATTATTGAGGCTGGTTTTCCGGTTTCAAGTCCAGGAGATTTTTTATCCGTTTCAGAAATTAGTAAAGTAGTTAAAAATGCCATTGTTTGCGGCTTGACAAGGGCCGTTAAAAATGACATAGATATAGCTGCTCAAGCTTTAAAACATGCTAAAAGACCTAGAATCCATACCGGAATTGGCACCTCTGATTCACACATTCGATACAAATTAAATACTACCCGAGAAGACATTATTGCTAGAGCCAAATATGCTGTTTCACATGCTAAATCCTACGTTGAAGATGTTGAATTTTATGCTGAAGATGCAGGTAGAACTGACAATGATTTTCTAGCTCGAGTCTGTGAGGAAGCGATTAAATCAGGTGCTACTGTTCTTAATATTCCAGATACTACAGGATATTGCTTGCCAGAGGAATATGGAGCAAAAATTAAATATTTGAAAGAAAATGTTAGAGGGATTGATAATGTGGTCTTGTCTTGCCACTGCCACAATGATTTGGGAATGGCCACAGCAAATTCTATTGCTGGAGCTATAAATGGTGCCAGACAAATAGAATGTACCATCAACGGAATAGGAGAAAGAGCAGGTAATACGGCACTTGAGGAAGTAGTTATGATTTTTAAGCAACATCCTTACTTAAACTTGGATACTAATATTAATACACGTCAGATTAACGAAATGAGCCGATTGGTGTCTGAAAGTATGGGAATGATGGTGCAACCAAATAAAGCAATTGTTGGAGCAAATGCATTTGCACATAGCTCCGGAATTCATCAAGATGGTGTCATCAAAAACAGGGCAACCTATGAAATAATGGACCCAAAAGAAGTAGGAGTAAACGAATCCTCAATAGTTCTAACGGCCAGAAGCGGTCGAGCAGCATTAGCCTACAGGGCCAAAAAAATAGGATATGAGTTAACAAAAGTGCAACTTGATATTGTTTATAAAGAATTTTTAAAGTTTGCTGACATAAAAAAAGAAGTTATAGATAATGACATTCATCAAATCGTTACAGCTTGTAAAATGAGTAAGGAATTACTTTTGAATTAAATTCTGATATTAAAAATATAAATCGTAATAATATGAACTTAAAAATAGCAGTACTAGCAGGAGACGGAATAGGTCCTGAAGTAGTTTTACAAGCCAAAAAAGCATTGTACGCCATAGGTGTCATTTTCGATCATGAATTTATTTTTGAAGACGCTCTTATTGGTGCAATTGCTATCGAAAAAACTGGAAATCCATTACCAGAACAAACTTTAAATCTTTGTCTAAATACTGATGCCGTATTATTTGGTTCTGTTGATGATACGAATTTAAATCCCATACAAGGACTTTTAAAACTAAGGCAGGCGCTTGGTTTATTTGCAAATATTAGACCTATAAAACCGTACACTGATTTATTGGATTTGTCCCCTTTAAAAAGAAAAATTATTGATGGTACTGATTTTATTATTTTCAGAGAAATTTCAGGCGGTTCGTATTTTAGTGAGAAAAAGATCAATGAGCAAGGCACTTTTGCCTCTGATTTATGTGAATATTCAGAGGAAGAAATCATTAGAATCACTCATTTGGCTTTCAGAACGGCACTAAAAAGAAGAAAAAAAGTCACTTTGGTCGATAAAGCCAGTATACTTGAAACATCTCGATTATGGAGAAAAGTAGTAACCGAAATTGCACAAGACTACCCAGATGTAGTTTTAGACTTTCTTTTTGTTGATAATGCTGCGATGCAAATTATTATTAATCCAAAACAATTTGATGTGATTCTAACCGAGAATTTATTTGGAGATATTTTATCTGATGAAGCTAGCGTAATTACTGGTGCAATAGGATTACTGCCATCGGCATCGTTTGGTAATTCAACGGCACTTTTCGAACCTATTCATGGTAGTTTTCAAGAAGGAAAAAGAAAAAATATTGCAAATCCGATTGCTTCAATACTATCTGCTGCTATGCTTTTGGAACATTTTGGACTTCACAATGAATCTCTTAAAGTGCATGAAGCGGTAGATAAAGCTATTGAATTGAATGTCGTCACACCTGATTTGAATCCGTATTCAAAATTTGGAACCAACGAAGTAGGAGATTTTATTGCTAATTATATTTTAAGCAAAGACGATCTCTATTTTAAAAGTGATAATGTTTACATCGGACAATCTACTATTGTTTAAAATCTAAAGGGACAGCGAAACAGTACTATAAAAGAGAAAAATGGAATTAAATAAATACAGCAAAACCATAACGCAAGATGAAACGCAGCCCGCTGCACAAGCTATGCTATATGGAATTGGTTTAACTGAAAACGATTTAAAGAAAGCTCAAGTTGGAATTGTAAGCATGGGCTACGAGGGAAATCCTTGTAACATGCACCTGAACGATTTGGCAAAAGATATAAAAACAGGGGTTTGGAAAGAAGATTTAGTAGGGTTAATTTTTAATACTATTGGTGTGAGCGATGGGATGTCTAACGGTACAGATGGAATGCGTTATTCATTGGTTTCGCGAGATGTTATTGCCGATTCTATTGAGACGGTAGTAGGAGCACAATGGTATGATGGACTAATTGCTATTCCAGGTTGTGATAAAAATATGCCTGGATCTGTTATGGCAATGGGTAGATTAAATCGCCCTGCAATTATGGTATATGGTGGCAGTATTCATTCTGGAAAATGGAAAGGAGAATCATTGAATATTGTTTCGGCTTTTGAAGCTTTGGGAAAAAAATTCAACAATACCATTTCACCCGAAGATTTCAAAGGCGTTATTCAAAACTCTTGTCCCGGAGCAGGCGCTTGTGGCGGAATGTACACCGCGAATACGATGTCCTCAGCTATTGAAGCTTTAGGAATGAGTTTGCCCTACAGTTCATCTAATCCTGCATTAAGCCCAGAAAAAAAGCAAGAATGTCTTGAAGCTGGTAAAGCCATTAAAATTTTATTAGAACAAGATATCAAACCAAGAGACATCATGACACGTGAGGCCTTTGAAAATGCTATTACAATGGTAGCTGTTTTAGGAGGTTCTACAAATGCAGTAATGCACTTGATTGCTATGGCTCATTCTGTAGATATCGAAATTACATTAGATGATTTTCAAAGAATTAGTGACAAAACGCCTTTGCTAGCCGACTTAAAACCAAGCGGAAAATACCTTATGGAAGATTTACATGCGGTGGGTGGTGTTCCAGCTGTAATGAAATATTTACTAAAAGAAGGTTTATTGCACGGACATTGTTTGACCGTCACTGGAAAAACAATTGCAGAGAATTTAGCAACTGTTCCTGATTTGAATGATGGTCAAGATGTGATTCATAAAATTCAGAAAGCATTAAAAAGTACAGGAAATATCCAGATCCTTTACGGAAATCTAGCCACAGAAGGTTGTGTTGCAAAAATTAGTGGCAATGAAGGGGAATATTTTGAAGGTGATGCCATTGTTTATGAAAATGAACACGATGTAATAAAAGGAGTTCGTGGAGGAGAAGTCAAACCAGGAAATGTTGTCGTCATTAGGTATTGTGGTCCTAAAGGTGGTCCGGGTATGCCTGAAATGCTAAAGCCTACATCAGCCATTATGGGCGCTGGTCTAGGAAAAAGTGTTGCTTTAATTACTGATGGTAGATTTTCGGGTGGTTCACATGGTTTTGTTGTAGGTCACATAACGCCTGAGGCGTATGATGGAGGTGGAATAGCATTAGTCAAAAATGGAGATATTATCACCATTGATGCAGTTAAAAACACCATCAACCTCAAAATTTCTGATGCAGAATTTAACACTCGAAAAGCGCTTTGGGTGCAACCCGAATCCACTATTAAAAAAGGAGTGTTACTTAAATATATACGTTCGGTCTCAAGTGCCTCTGAAGGATGTGTAACCGATAAATAAAAACCAATTGCAATTTCAAAAGTCAATATCAATATCAAAAAAAAGATTTTGATTGTTAGTACCACGAATTTTGAAATTGCCATTGAAATTGCTATTGCCAGGGAATTTTAAAAAAGGCAATTGCTTAATAAAAATAATAGATGAAAAATTATAAAATATCAGGAGCAGAGGCAGTTATAAGATGCTTATTAGCGGAAGGAGTTGATTTAATTTATGGATATCCAGGAGGCGCTATAATGCCTGTTTACGACGAACTATATAAATTTAAAGATCAAATGCATCATGTACTCGTACGTCATGAGCAAGGTGCAACCCATGCTGCGCAAGGGTACGCAAGAGCAACAGGAAAAGTAGGAGTGGCCATTGCAACTTCGGGTCCGGGAGCAACAAATTTGGTTACCGGGATTGCTGATGCGCAAATCGATTCGACTCCTATGGTTTGCATTACGGGTCAAGTTGGGAAGCATTTATTGGGATCTGATGCGTTTCAAGAAACGGATATCATTGGAATTTCAACCCCAGTAACCAAATGGAATTATCAAATCACAGAGGCTTCAGAAATTCCGGAGATTATTGCTAAAGCTTTTTTTATTGCTAGATCTGGTCGCCCAGGTCCTGTATTAATTGATATTACAAAAAATGCGCAATTTGACGAAATGGAATTCAGCTATAAAAAATGTACCAGTATTAGAAGCTATAATCCAAAGCCAACTTTAAATCTTGAAAAAGTAGCAGCAGCAGCTGAATTAATTAATACTGCCAAAAAGCCATTTATCATATTTGGTCAAGGTGTAATTCTTAGTGAAGCAGAAGCCGAGTTAAAAGCCTTAGTTGAAAAATCAGGAATTCCAGCTGCTTGGACTATTTTAGGACTTTCAGCAATGCCAACAGATCATCCATTAAATGTAGGAATGTTGGGTATGCATGGTAATTATGGTCCTAATGTTTTAACGAATGAGTGCGATGTTTTAATTGCTCTAGGAATGCGTTTTGACGATCGAGTGACAGGAAATTTAGCTACTTACGCCAAACAAGCCAAAGTAATTCATTTCGAAATTGATCCTGCAGAAGTCGATAAGAATGTAAAAACTACTGTAGCAGTTTTGGCTGATCTAAAAGAGTCTTTAACAGCTTTACTTCCTTTAATTGAAAGTAACTCTCATGAATCTTGGCACAATGAATTTAAACAGAAATATGAAATAGAATTAGAAGCGGTAATCAATGATGAGTTAAAACCTAAGAGAGAGGGAATTTCGATGGGAGAAACGATTGAAATGATTAATAAACATTCTAAAGGTGATGCCATTATGGTTTCGGATGTGGGACAACACCAAATGTTTGCGTGTCGCTATGCCAAATTCAATTCGACAAAAAGTAATGTAACATCTGGTGGTTTAGGAACTATGGGATTTGCTTTACCTGCTGCAATTGGTGCCAAAATGGGAATGCCAGATCGTGAAGTAGTTGCCATTATTGGAGATGGAGGTTTCCAAATGACCATTCAAGAATTAGGTACTATTTTCCAAACCAAAGTTCCCGTAAAAATTGTGGTCTTAAACAATGAGTTTTTAGGAATGGTGCGCCAGTGGCAACAATTGTTTTTTGATAAAAGATACGCTTCTACAGAAATGATCAACCCTAATTTTATAGCCATTGCAGAAGGTTATTATATCAAAGCTAAAAAAGTAACTAAAAGAGAAGATCTTGATGCTGCCGTTGCCGAAATGATGGCTTCAAAGGATTCCTATTTCCTAGAAGTTATGGTAGAAAAAGAAAATAACGTATTCCCAATGATCCCAACAGGAGCATCGGTTTCGGACATTCGGTTGTCCTAAAATAGTTTAAAGTTTAAGGTTTAAAGTTGTTGAAACCTAAAAATAATTTTGCGCAACTTTAAACCTTAAACATAAAAACTTTAAACATAAAAAAATGGAAAATAAAACATTCACCATTTCTGTTTATTCAGAAAACAACGTTGGCTTATTAAACAGAATATCAGGAATATTCTTGAAACGCCATATCAATATTTTGAGTTTAAATGTATCCGAATCTGAAATCGAAAATGTTTCCAGATTCATCATTGTAGTTAATACAACAGAAAAATGGGTACAAAATATCGTGGGACAAATAGAAAAACAGATCGAAGTCATCAAAGCATTTTACCATATTGATGAGGAAACGATTTTTCTTGAAAATGCATTATTCAAAATTGAATCGAGCTTGCTTTTTGATGAAAAACAAATTCAGAATATAATCAAAGAAAGTCATTCCGAAATAGTCACGGTTGCGAGAGACTTTTTTGTAATTTCAAAATCAGGACAACGTATTGAAATAGAAGCGCTTTATAAAAAATTGAAACCCTTTGGAATCATGCAATTTGTGCGCTCCGGAAGAATATCTGTTTCCAAAGCAAAAATGGAAATTTCAACATTATTAGAAGAACTTTCATAGAGTATTCAGTTTGCAGTGTTCAGTTGCTTTGTAGTTTCTCATTTTGACAAAGGAGGAATCTCAACACTAGCAGCATTAACTATTACAATTATTAAATTTTACAATCATTAAAAAATATAAAATGGCAAATTATTTCAATTCATTACCACTTCGATTACAATTAGAACAATTAGGCGTTTGCGAATTCATGGACCAATCTGAATTTATAAATGGAATACAAGCTCTAGAAGGAAAAAAAGTAGTCATTGTAGGTTGTGGAGCACAAGGATTGAACCAAGGATTAAACATGAGAGATTCCGGATTGGATATTTCTTATGCTTTACGAGCAGATGCAATTGCAGAAAAAAGAACTTCATTTTGCAATGCCTTCGATCATGGTTTTACCGTTGGAACCTATGAGGATTTAATTCCTACAGCTGACTTAGTTTGTAACCTTACCCCAGATAAACAACATACTGCAGTAATAACGGCTATCATGCCATTGATGAAAAAAGGTTCCACCTTAGCATATTCTCACGGTTTTAATATAGTAGAGGAAGGAATGCAAATTCGGAAAGATATTACTGTAATTATGTGTGCGCCAAAATGCCCTGGATCAGAAGTTCGTGAGGAATACAAGCGTGGTTTTGGCGTGCCAACGCTAATTGCAGTTCACCCAGAAAATAATCCAAACGGCGCAGGTTTTGAACAAGCAAAAGCGTATGCAGTAGCCACTGGTGGTCACAAAGCAGGAGTATTGAACTCATCATTTGTTGCCGAAGTAAAATCGGATTTAATGGGGGAACAAACCATTCTTTGTGGAATATTGCAAACAGGTTCTATTTTATGTTTCGATAAAATGGTTGAAAAAGGAATTGAGCCTGCTTATGCTTCAAAATTAATTCAATACGGTTGGGAAACAGTTACGGAAGCTTTGAAACATGGTGGAATTACAAACATGATGGATCGTTTATCAAATCCAGCAAAAATTGAAGCAAACCGATTAGCCGAGGAATTAAAAAATATCATGCGCCCGTTGTTTCAAAAACACATGGATGATATCATCTCGGGTGAATTTTCAAAAAATATGATGATTGACTGGGCTAATGATGATGTTAATTTATTGACTTGGAGAGCGGCAACTGCTGGTACCAACTTCGAAAAAACAGCAGCAACAGCTTCACCTATTTTAGAGCAAGAGTATTTTGATAACGGTGTGTTGCTGATTGCCTTGGTAAAAGCTGGGGTTGAATTGGCTTTTGAAACCATGACTAAAACCGGGATCATTGAGGAATCAGCCTATTATGAGTCGTTGCACGAATTGCCTTTGATTGCCAATACAGTGGCTAGAAAAAAACTATATGAAATGAATAGAATCATATCTGATACAGCAGAATATGGCTGTTATTTATTCGATCATGCATGTAAACCTTTATTAATAGATTTCATGAAAACAGTCGATACAAATGTAATTGGCAAACCCTTTTCTACTTTAAATGGAGTGGATAATGAAGTGCTAATTGCAGTAAATAAAACCATTCGTCAACACCCTATTGAACAAGTAGGAGAGCGGTTGAGAGCTTCTATGACCGCAATGAAAAAAATAGGATTATAAAATAGGAATTACCACACGAGGAAGTGTGTTGTCATTAGCACTATAGCATTAGATTTCATAATATTTCGAATTAGTTAGAAACGTATTATTAATGCATAATGAGTATGGATGCTTTTACATTCACTTAATTTTTAATCCGTTAAAAATTAAGTGAAGTAATCCCTATTTAACATTTTGGGAACTAGTAAAAAAATCGATATTCAATTTTTATAAACTATACTTTAGCAAGTCGAACTAGTCTTCTTTTTTGGAACGAAATAGTTTTGGTAAATTTCAATTCAAAAAATCATCGTTATTAATTTTGTAGTTACGTTAGGAGCTATAGTTTTTTGGCACTCTCGTCCTTTTGTGTTTTTCTATTAGTCTGAAACTACAAAAAATAGATAAATTGGTATTAAAATTCTTTTTTATTTACAAATCAATTTCATTTTAGTGGTATTTATGATTTAAATAATTTTAAGAATCACGAGAGATTTAATACTTTTATAAAAAATTATAACATGAGCTATTACAAAATTGATAATCTAGAACAATACTTTAAACATTATAATAAATCAGTTCGTGAACCTAGAAAATTTTGGGGTAAGATAGCAGAAGAAAACTTTACTTGGTACCAGCAATGGGATAAAGTGGTAGAGTTTAATATGGCTGAGGCCGAAATTAAATGGTTTACCGAAGCCAAAGTAAATATTGCAAAAAATTGTATTGATAGACATCTTGCAAAACGCGGTGAAAAAACTGCAATTGTTTTTGAGCCAAATGACCCTTCGGAAGCAGCATTACATATAACTTATAATGAATTGCACCAACGCGTTTGTAAAATGGCAAACGTATTGCGTGAGCAAGGTATAAAAAAAGGAGATCGAGTGTGTATTTATTTACCGATGATTCCTGAGCTAGCGGTTTCTATACTTGCTTGTGCAAGAATTGGAGCCATACATTCAGTTGTTTTTGCAGGATTTTCAGCCTCGGCAATTGCGAGTAGAATTAATGACAGTTCATGCAAAATGGTTATCACTTCTGATGGTGGCTTTCGCGGCAATAAAACCATTGATCTAAAAGAAATTGTAGATGAAGCACTAGAAAAATGTCCTTGCGTTGAGAAAGTATTAGTAGCCAAAAGAATTCACTCTAATATCATGATGCTTGAAGGTCGAGATCAATGGTTACAATCGCTATTAGATCAAGCCTCAGATAATAATGTAGCTGAAATAATGGATGCCGAAGATCCATTATTTATATTGTATACTTCTGGCTCTACAGGAAAACCAAAAGGTATGGTTCATACTACGGCAGGATATATGGTGTACACGGCTTATACGTTTAAGAATGTATTTAATTATGAAGAAAATGATATTTTTTGGTGTACCGCTGATATTGGTTGGATTACTGGACATTCGTATATTCTTTATGGACCTTTATTGAACGGTGCTACCACAGTTATTTTTGAAGGTGTCCCTTCGTATCCTGATTATAGTCGTTTTTGGGAAGTAATCGAAAAGCATAAAGTTACACAGTTTTACACTGCTCCAACCGCTATTCGTGCTTTGGCAAAAGAAAATATAGAATTTGTACAAAAACATCCATTAAAGTCGCTTAAAGTGATAGGATCAGTTGGTGAACCCATTAATGAAGAAGCATGGCACTGGTACAATGATCACGTAGGAGATAAAAAATGTCCTGTAGTAGATACGTGGTGGCAAACTGAAACAGGTGGAATTATGATTTCGCCAATTGCATTCGTAACACCAACAAAACCTACATATGCAACCTTACCGTTACCAGGGATTCAACCGGTATTAATGGATGAAAAACGAAATGAGATAGAAGGGAATCAAGTCGTTGGAAGTTTATGCATTAAATTTCCATGGCCAGGTATTGCACGAACTATTTGGGGCGATCACCAGCGGTATAAAGACACGTATTTTTCAGCTTTTCCAGGTAAATATTTCACTGGTGATGGAGCCTTGCGAGATGAAGTAGGATATTACAGGATTACAGGTCGTGTAGATGATGTGGTAATTGTATCGGGACATAATCTAGGAACAGCACCAATTGAAGATGCTATTAATGAACATCCAGCTGTTGCCGAGTCTGCTATTGTAGGTTTTCCGCATGACATTAAAGGAAATGCTTTGTATGGCTTTGTTATTCTAAAAGAAACTGGAGAAACTAGAAATAAAGAAAATCTGTATAAAGAAATTAATCAACATATTTCAGATCACATTGGACCAATTGCCAAGTTAGATAAAATTCAGTTTGTTAGTGGTTTGCCAAAAACACGTTCTGGAAAAATTATGAGGCGTATTCTTAGAAAAATTGCCGAAGGAGATTATTCAAATTTTGGAGATATATCAACCCTTTTAAATCCAGAAATTGTTGAGGAAATAAAAAATAATAAGGTTTAGAGTAATTTAAGGTTGAAGATCTGCTGAAAGATTTTCAACCTTATTTTTATTTAAAAATAAATAGATTAAATAAAAAGATGTAAAATGCAATACTCTGTCCATTGTATTCAAAACGATGTGGTCAATAAAATACGTTCCAATTGCAGCAAATACATCGTTAAAAATTAAGGCGAAAGTGCCAAAAAAATAATAATAAGCCCTTTTATCTCCATATTTGGCTAAATGCATAACCGCAGTGGCACCCAGAAAAACGGTTATTATAGCATTAAAAACTATAATAATTTCGAGGTAAATATCTCCAACTGCTGATGTTAGAAGGTATAAGACAACCAATAAAAAAATACAATTTATTCCAAAAATGATAAGAGAAAATCCTTTAGGTAAGGTATACAGCTTTTTCTCTTTAAGCGAGTTGTATCCTAAAATAAGCAACGCAGAATAGCAAAAAAATGAGGCAACCATAGCAGTTCTAAACAATTGTATAGAGTTTTCATAGAATAATAGCAATACTTCATTTACATAAAAAAAAAGAACAAATAAAATATAGATTAAGTTAAGCTTCTTAAAACTAGTTGCTGCTGCATACACCATAAAGGTTGGAATAATTAATGGCTTAATGTAAATAACTAGAGCTTGATCAAAAAAAATCCCTGCACAAAAGTAAATTGCTAGTAATGCAATTGGGATTAATAATAACAGCCTCTTGGTTTTGATTACATTCATAAACAAACATAGCATTTTAATTTTTCTTTACAAAAAATATGTAAATTTTTTATAGAATTTAGAAAGAATTTGTTATTGTAAATTATTAAATTTACAAAATATGAAACAAGATTCTATAGTTATTGTTGGTGGTGGTTTAGCCGGACTTATTGCGGCCATTCATCTCAAAAACAATAATTATGATGTTATTGTGATAGAAAAAAATGAATTCCCAAAGCACAAAGTTTGTGGTGAATATATTTCCAACGAAGTTTTACCTTATTTAAAATCATTGGGACTCGACATTCCGTCGTTGGGTCCTAAACATATTGATAAACTATTCTTTTCAGTTGTTTCTGGAAAATCATTAAATAGCACATTGCCTTTAGGCGGATTTGGGATTAGTAGGTATCAGTTAGATCAGTATTTATTTAAAGAAGCGCTTAGTCGTGGTTGCCAAATTGTAAAAGAAACGGTTTCTGATATCGAGTTTTTGGATAGTAAATTTAAAATAACTACAAATTTAAACACGTACACTGCTCCAATTGTAGTAGGTGCCTTTGGGAAAAGATCCAATCTTGATATCAAGTTTAAACGGCCTTTTATTCAAAAAAAATCACATTGGCTAGGTGTTAAAGCGCATTACAGGGTAGATTTCCCTGATGATCTTGTTGGTTTGCATCATTTTGTAGGTGGGTATTGTGGCGTTTCTAAAGTTGAAAGCAATCTAGTGAACATTTGTTATCTCGCTAATTATGAAACCTTTAAATTGCATAAAACTATTGAAGAGTATCAAGAAAATGTAGTTTGTAAAAATCCGAATTTAAAAGATATTTTTAAAAAAGCCGTCATACAGTTTGAAAAACCCTTAACTATTAGTCAAGTTTCATTCGAAAAAAAAAAATGTGTAGAAAATCATATTTTAATGATCGGTGATACCGCAGGATTGATTCATCCTTTGTGCGGCAACGGAATGGCAATGGCGATTCACAGTGCAAAACTAGCAGCTGAAAATATAATACTTTTTCTAGAAAAAAGTATTGATCGAGGAACTTTAGAAAGTAAATATTCAAAAGATTGGAACAAAAATTTTAAAAAAAGATTGCAAATGGGACGTATTTTAGGACAACTATTGCAGTACGAAAAAACAGCACAAGCGGTATTAAAAATTTTAATTTTATTTCCGGCTCTATTGCCCATAATTATAAAAAAAACACATGGTAAACCTATATAAATGGCTATAAATACAACCCATAGAACTAGCGCATCTGAAATTATGGATGACTTTGAGCTCGAAGGAGAAGAACTAAAAGATGCCTTAGATAAAATAGCCAAAATTAATCAGCTTTTAGGTGGCAATCGGTTAACTTTAAAAGGAGTACAAGAACTTCTTAAACAATCTAAAAAAGTAGAAATTGTTATTGTAGACGTAGGTTGTGGCAATGGTGATATGTTGCGAACTCTAGCTGATTTTGGAAAAAAAAACAATTTGAAATTTCAATTAATAGGTATAGATGCTAATAACTTTACAGTCAAGCATGCACAAAAATTATCTGAAAATTATTCTAATATTAAGTATCGCTGCGAAGATATTTTTGATCAAGAATTCAAGGTATTAAAATATGATATCTTATTATGTACATTGACTTTACATCACTTTAACGATGATGAAATTATGTATTTGCTAGATGTATTTTATACTAATGCAACTACTGGTATTGTCATCAATGATTTGCATCGAAATCTAATTGCTTATCGATTGTTTCAAGCATTATGTTTTGTATTTCGATTAAATACTATGTCACGTGAAGATGGATTAACCTCGATTTTAAGAGGTTTTAAAAAAGAAGAACTGCTACAATTATCAAAAAAATTAAATTTTAAAAACTATAAAATTCATTGGAAATGGGCTTTTCGCTACCAATGGATAATTTCAAAAATATGAGTGTAAAAATCAAAACCGTAGCAAAACAATTACCAAAATATTCTAGAACAACCGAAGAAATTCTTCCTTTTTTAGATACTTGGTTGATAGGACAAGACGAACGATTTATCAGGAAAGTGAAAAAAATTTTTGAAGGTGCAGCAGTTGATAAACGGTATTCCATTATGGATCCAATTGAAGTGTTTACCGAAACTTCATTTGAGGAAAGAAACGATATTTATGTTCGTGAAGTGATTGATTTAGGAGAAAAAGTATTGGAAAAAGCCTTGCAAAAAGCCAATTGGAACCCTAGAGATTTAGATTACATCATCACGGTAAGTTGCACCGGAATTATGATTCCGTCGCTAGATGCCTATTTGATTAATTCATTACAACTACGTCAAGATATAGTGCGGCTTCCTGTTACTGAAATGGGTTGTGCGGCAGGAATTTCAGGTATTATTTACGCTAAAAATTTCTTGCAAGCCAATCCGGGAAAACGTGCAGCTGTGATTGCAGTTGAAAGTCCAACTGCAACTTTTCAATTGGATGACTTTTCTATGTCCAATATTGTGAGCGCCGCCATTTTTGGTGACGGAGCTGCTTGTGTTTTATTATCTTCACATGAAGACGATGAAGGGCCAGAAATACTTGCAGAGGAAATGTATCATTTTTATGATAATATTCACATGATGGGTTTTAAACTGACCAACTCGGGCTTGCAAATGGTGCTGGACATTGAAGTTCCAGAAACTATAGCATCTCACTTTCCGGATATTATTCATTCATTTTTAGAAAAAAATAATTTAAAAATGGAAGACATTGATCACTTAATATTTCACCCCGGTGGAAAAAAAATTGTACAAACGGTTGAAAGTTTATTTTCGAGTTTGGGTAAAAATATAGACGAGACAAAAGAGGTTTTACGATTGTATGGCAATATGTCCAGTGCAACAGTGTTATATGTTTTAGAACGAATAATGGACAATCAGCCTACGAAAGGGGAGAAAGGGTTAATGTTGAGTTTTGGTCCAGGTTTTTCAGCGCAAAGAGTTTTATTACAGTTTTAAAATATATTTTATGACAGGCGCAAATAAAGAAGATATTTATCCTTTAAAAAACTATGAACGGCTTTGTTTTTTAAAGAATATCATAAAAAATCCAAATATAGTTGTAGGTGACTACACGTATTACGATGATTTTGAAGATACTACAAATTTTGAGAAAAATGTAAAGTACCTATTTGACTTTAATAATGATCAATTAATCATTGGAAATTTTTGCATGATTGCCTCCGATGTAAAATTCATAATGAATGGTGCCAATCACTTGACGGATACAATTTCAAGTTATCCATTTTCTATATTTGGAAATGGCTGGCAAGAAGCTATGAAGGGCAAAGAATATCCAAATAAAGGGAATATTGTCGTTGGTAATGATGTTTGGATTGGATATAATGCCACAATTATGGCAGGCGTAACAATTGGTGATGGTGCAATAATAGCTGCGAATGCCACAGTAGTAAAAAATGTAGAGCCTTATACAATTGTAGGTGGAAATCCAGCGAAAATCATTAGAAAACGATTTTCAGAAACACATATAAAGTTATTATTAGAAATTCAATGGTGGAATTGGAGCATAGAAAAAATCACTGAAAATGTGCAGTTATTAACTAGTACTACTGTTGAAGATTTGAAAAAATTTGCAAATAAGAAATAGGATATGAACAAAGAGCAAATTATTTTAAAATTACCGTATTCTAAACCGTTTTTATTTGTCGACGAAATAATCGCAATTGATGAAAATGGGGTAGAAGGAACTTATACTTTTGATCCAAATTTAGACTTTTATAAGGGACATTTTAAAGACAATCCAATAACGCCAGGAGTAATCCTCACAGAGGTTATGGCACAAATTGGGTTGGTTTGTTTAGGTATATTTTTATTAAATGATGACTTGAATAAAAATACATCAATTGCCTTAACATCAACGGATATTGAATTTTTAAAACCTGTTTTTACTAATGAAAAAGTGAATGTGATTTCAAAAAAAATATACTTTAGATTCGGAAAATTAAAATGTAAAGTCATCATGAAAAATGAACAAGGAGCAGAGGTTTGTACAGGAATAATTGCAGGAATGATACTTTCTAAATAATGAAAAAAAGAGTTGTTATTACAGGTCTAGGAGTTGTTGCCCCAAATGGAGTAGGACTTGATGATTTTACGCATGCTATCAAAAATGGAATTTCGGGAATTAAGCACGACCCAGAATTAGAACGACTACAATTTTCATGTCAAATTGCAGGGAAACCTGAGATTTCTACTGAATTTGCGTTGCGCTATTTCTCTGAATTAGAGTTGCGTAATTTCAATTCTACTGGGATTTTGTATGGTGTAATAGCTGGGATTGATGCTTGGAAAAATGCCGGATTATCTTTAGAAATAAATGAAGAACCCGATTGGGATAGCGGAACTATATTTGGTACTGGAACTTCTGGAATTGATAAATTTCGCGAAAGCATTTATAAAATTGATGATTTTCAAACCAGACGATTGGGTAGTACAGCAGTAGCACAAACCATGAATAGTGGTGTAAGTGCCTATTTGGGCGGGAAATTAGGTTTAGGAAATCAAGTCACCACAAATTCGTCAGCTTGTACAACGGGAACCGAAAGTATTTTAATGGCATATGAACGCATCAAATCAGGCCAAGCCAAACGTATTTTAGCAGGAAGTACAAGTGATTCAGGACCCTATATTTGGGGTGGCTTTGATGCTATGAAAGTATGTACTTTTAAACATAATAATTCACCAGAACAAGGTTCAAGACCAATGTCAGCAAGTGCTTCCGGTTTCGTACCAGGCAGTGGAGCAGGCGCAATGGTTTTAGAAGATTATGAAACGGCTTTGGCCCGTGGAGCAACCATTTATGCCGAAGTTTTGGGTGGAAATGTAAATTCGGGCGGACAACGTGGTTTAGGAACAATGACAGCACCAAATCCGGTTGCAGTACAAAAGTGCATACAAAATGCTTTGAAAAATGCAGGAGTTGGCGCTACTGAAATTGACACAATCAACGGGCATTTGACTGCCACAACAAAAGATAGTTTAGAAATTCAGAATTGGTGTGAAGCCTTGGGCCGAAAAGGTAAAGAGTTCCCCTATATAAATTCGCTAAAATCAATGGTAGGCCATTGTTTATCAGGTGCTGGGTCTATTGAAAGCGTTGCCACAGTATTGCAATTGTATCACGGATTTATTTTTCCGAATACCAATTGTAATGATTTAAATCCTGAAATTTTGGGACTAATTGATGCGTCACAAATACCACAACAAGTATTAGAAAAAGAAATTCAAATCGCAGCCAAAGCTAGTTTTGGTTTTGGAGATGTAAATGGCTGCGTTATTTTTAAGAAATATTCTCCATCAGCTATTCGATAATTAAATTCACAAATATTAATAAAATGAACAAAGAACAAACCCTTCAAGAACTAAAAAGTATTATCAAGCCTTACATTCAAAATCAAGAAGCATTTGAAGTACTTACAGAAGATACCGATTTTATAAATGATCTCAAAATTAATTCGGCTAATCTAGTTGATGTTATTTTGGATATTGAAGAAAAATATAACATAGTCATTGACAATGAGTCAATGGAGCGCATGGTCAATGTCAAAGCTGCGTTGGAAATTATCGATACAAAATTAGCAAGTAAAAGTTAAGTATTTACAGTAAAACCAATGAGAAATGATTGGAAATGACGTAGTAGATTTAGCTGTAGCAAAAAAAGAAAGCAATTGGCAACGAAAAGGTTTTTTAGATAAAATTTTTACCCAAAAAGAACAATTACTTATTACTTCTGCCATAAGTCCAGAAATAATGGTTTGGAATTTATGGTCGCGAAAGGAGGCTGCATATAAAATTTACAACAGAGAAACAGGTATTAGAGGGTATTTCCCTTTGCAAATAGCATGCAACTACGATGATGAAAATTCGGGTTCAGTTGCAATAAAAGGCAGGCTTTATTTTACAAAAACCAGTATTTCTTCGGCTTGTATACACACTATTGCCTTAACAAATAAAGACGACTTTTCGAGGGTTGAGAAGCTAAATAGTACTGACGCTATTGTAAAAACAAACGGAATACCTTTTGTGGTTTGTAAGAACTCAACTGTAGTTAAACCAGTTTCCATAAGCCATCACGGAGCGTTTTGGGAAGGAATTACATTAATAGATTGACGTTAAAATTATTTAATCCCCAATCTTGATTTTAATTTTAAAAATAATAACGCAGTTTTATATGCATCTTCGGCAGCAGAATTTCGTTCACTTAATGGTATATTATAAGCTGTAAAAAGTTGGTCTAGTGAAAATTGTTTATCATTGGTGTCATGTAATTTGCGGTGCATAATATCAACATCTAAAGCCTCGTTTTTCAATCTTCCGCACGATAATCTTTCTAATGCGGCATTAATCATATCCACATCAAAGTCAATATGATGTCCTACCAAAACTGAATTTCCTATAAATTCAATTAAAGAAGTTATGGCCTCGGGTTCGCCTAATTTTTTCATTTTACTTTCTACCAAAAAATCATTGGAAAGTCCATTGTCATGGAGGAATTTATATTGCAATAGCACTGCTTCGAAACTATCACCAATGACAATACTGTTATCGATTACTGCAAAAGAACCAATGGATAAAATCACATCTTTTTCTACATTCATTCCAGAAGTTTCCGTAGATAAAACCACAAAGCGTGTTGATTTTTTATCAAATTTAGAGACATAATTTTTCCAAAATTCAGGATGTTCTTTATTGATATTCTTTAACCAGTCTAACATAATTATGAAAATTGCGTAAGTTGAAATTTATTTTTTATTAATTCTTCTAACTCTTTCATGGGTGTCAAAGCATTTTTTAATTTTTCTTTATCAATTTTAGATAGTTCATTTAAATTGATGAATTGTCCTGAATTATCGTTTTTTAAACCTTCTAAAGTTCTGAATTTTGATAAAATTAAAAAGGCTTCTGCACAATTGAGATATACTTCAGCATGCTTAGCATCCGTAATGGCAAGTTGTTTGAATCTTTGGAATGTATTATTTATGCCACGAATATCAAAACTTAAAGTAAACAATCGGGCTCCGTCAATTAATGGCATTAAACCGCGCGTTTTTATATCAAATTTATCTTTTTCGGGTCCTTCTTCTTCCACATTGAAATTTTTGAAAAAGGTTAGGGGTGAATTTTTTCTCAAAGCATCATTGCCCAAAAAGTCAAAGAATAGCGTGTTGTTTTTTGCATTTTTAAAAACAACGTTCCCAATGGCATCTTCTATTCGTTGCTCACCAAAAGTGATTTCGTAATCAAAGAAAATACTACTCAAATCAGTACTATTTTCTCCTGGAGTATTCATCCAACTGTCGTATTGTTTAGTCCAGTCAGTCAATGATTTACACCAAAGCATATTGCTTCCCATATGTCCGTTTGGACAAAATTCAAAACCAATTTTTTCAAGCGAAGCTGTTGTCTTTTTCCCTAGTTTTATAAAGTAATCTTTTACCTCTCTATATTTATCTGGGGCAACATCTTCAAAAATTAAGATACTATCTTGATCCGTTAAAAGTAATTGTTCTTTTCGACCTTGACTACCAATACTTAACCAAGCAAAACGAGCAGGAGGTGAGCCCAAATCTAATATAGACAATTCTACAGCGCGTTTAATTATTGCTAAATTAATTTCACTAGCAATATTGAATACATGTGATAGCGGTATGTTTTTGGAAATTGAAGTCTGGATCAAATCTGTTAAACGTTCGCGTATTTGTTTTAGTTCCTTTGGATTTTGAGATCGTTTGATTTCTTTGATCAATACACCAGGATTATTTGCTTGTGCAGCAATTAAATCATGCTCTGAAATTACACCTTTTAAATCCGATTTATCAGTACCGTCCTGTGTGACACATAAATGAGTGACATTGTGCTTTAACATCAACAATTGGGCTTCGGCCAAAGATACATTCTCTACAACTGTAATTACGGGCGAAGACATTATTTGATCTATTGAAGCAGCTAGTGGAAATCTCCCAGTTGCAATTTTTGAACGCATATCACTATCTGTAATTATTCCAATAGGAAAATTAGCTTCGCAAATAACAACATTATTTTTTAAGGTTTCAGTCATTAATTGAGCAACTTCTTTTACTATTGCTGTACTTGTCGCTGTAAGTGGAGAATGATTATACGCTAATGACTGAAAATATTGCATCTCAGACTGTTGGTCTGAATAAAAAACATTATCAGAAATTAATTTGCCAACTAAATTTTCTTTATCCTTAGGATTTCTAGTGTTTACAGCAAAACTCTCCAATAAAAAGTTTAAAACATCTGAATTATTAACAACAAATGGTCGGAAGGTGTCAATTGGAATGGCATAAACGACACTTTCTTCTCGTGCTTTAGCCGTCATCATGTAATTGTTCTTAGCAAAAAAAGGGCGTAATCCAAATATATCTCCTTCGGTACATTTGTTCAATAAAGTTTCCTCGGCATCAGATATAACGGCTAAGTTAATTACACCAGATGCAACCACATAAAAGCTATCGTGCAAAATATCATTTATTTGGAATAAAGTCTTATTTTTCTCTAAATTCACGACCCGAATATTTGTAGCTATTTGAGATAATTCTCCAAATGTTAAGTGATTAAATGGTGGATATCCTTTTAAGAAATCAGCAATATGTTCCGCAATTGTGTTCATAATTTTAGATAGATATGTATCGTTGGTAAAAATAACAATTTTAAAAATACTTTTGTTGGCAATACTCTTGTAAAATAATTAAATTATACAAAACTTAATTTTTTCATAAAATAGATCGGTTAATAGTGAAATAATTACTTCTTGTTTTACTTTTATAAATGAATTTAAAATCTACATTATGAAATCGATTAGAAAAATACATTTTTCGTTCATAGCTTTATTCCTTGTGAATTTGATTGCTGCTCAAGGAAAACCAACCAGTAGTAAAGAAGTTGCTACGGGAAAAATTAATGAAGCTACAATTACCATTAATTATGGGAGTCCTTCTGTAAATAATAGACCAATTTGGGGAGCATTAGTACCATTTAATCAAGTATGGCGTGCAGGAGCAAATGATGCAACAACATTTGAAACAGATAAAGACCTAACTATTGAAGGTGCTAAATTACCAGCAGGTAAATATTCTTTTTTTGTGATTCCAAATGAAAAAGAATGTATCATTATTTTTAATAAAGAAGCCAAACAATGGGGCGCTTACAAGTATAAAGATAAAGAAGATCAATTGCGCGTTACGGTTAAGCCACAAGTTGCTAAAGTCGCAGTGGAGAAATTGGTGTATACAATCAATAAGAAAAATGTTGTTCTAAGTTGGGAAAAATGGAATATTCCAATCTCAATAAAATAACTTACATTCATTATAGATAGAAGCATTACTGAGACGTAATGCTTTTTTTATTACATGTAATTAATGACTCATCTTAATTTCAATAAATTCTATTTTACATAATATAAATTATAGTGCATTTGATTAGTGCACAAAAGAAAGCCAATTCGAATATTATATCATATAATCACGGTTGACTACAATTCTTTTAAATTAGATAATATTAAATGTGTTGTTGGTTCTCCATACACCAAAAGTCTATCGATGAATTGTTGCAGATGCAGTTGATCAATTAAAACTACTTTCATAAAAATATTATGTGTTCCAGTAATTCTATAAACTTCATTAATTTCTGGAAACTGATCTAAATCATCACAAAAAATTGTAAGCTTTCCGCTGAATAATTTGAACATAATAAATACTTCAAGTCCAAAACCTAATTTTTTGGTATTGAGTTGTACTGTATATCCTTTAATAACTTCGGTATCTTCTAGTTTTTGAACGCGTTCTCGAACCGATGATGGCGACAGACCAATTTGCTTGCCTATTTCTACAAAGGAAGTTCTTGAATTGATTTTTAGATTTTCAATTATTTTTGAATCTAGTGTATCTACCATAAATAAAGTTTTAAATATAGCTAAATTACATTTATATTATGGAATATCGACATTAAATCCGTTGAATCCGTTTTAATATAATTGGATGTTATTTTAATTTTGCAAAATGAATACAATGATAGTGTTGCTTACAATTGGAATTTTTACTGGTTTTTTCGTTCAAACAATAACGGGTTTTGCCGGAGCTTTAATCGCTTTACCTTTTTTACTGTTTGTAATGCCACTACCCGATGCCATTGGTTATTTATCTATTTTTTATATGATTTCAACTCCTTTTCACGTCTATAAAGAATGGAAATATATTGATAAATCGCTGCTTAAAAAATTAGCTTTGTCCTCTTTTTTTGGTCTTTTAATTGGCATTATTGTTTTATCGTACGGGCAACCCACTATATTAAAAAAAGGTCTTGGAATCTTTATTTTACTTTTTGTTTTACATAATATATTGTCCAATAAAGAAATACAAATTGTATCCAAAATGAAGTTCTTTTTTGGATTCCTAGGTGGTTTTTTTTCTGGTGTATTTTCAACTGGAGGTCCATTGTATTTGGTAATTGTAAAAAATGAAACATCAGATGTAAAGATCATGCGCGCCACCATGTTTGGCGTATTGGGATTGATAACTGTTATGCGCATTCCAGTTCTTGCTTTTGAAGGAATTTTAACGGTTGATCAATTGTATAATTCACTTTATGTGTTGCCTTTTTTTATATTGGCTTTGGTTTTAGGCAAAAAAGTCTATTTAAAATTAAATGAAATGATATTAAAGCGAATAATGTTAGGGCTTTTATTTCTCTCTGGTATGGTATTGGTTTTTAAAAATTAATGAATTTAACCGTTCCATTTTTTGAGTTTTTTAATTTGATATAGTCTACAACTGATTTGTATTTTAAATTTTACCTTTGCACCAATTAAAAAAAAATTTATGACAGTTGCAGAAATGCCAAAAGCAAAATATTTTAAATTAATTCTAATTTTAGGTTCACTTACTGCACTCGGTCCTTTCTCTATTGATATGTATTTGCCAGGATTTGCAGGAATTGCCAACGATTTGAATACAAGTGTTGCAAATGTTTCTATGACATTGTCGAGTTATTTTATTGGAATTTCTGCAGGACAATTACTGTATGGACCTTTATTAGACCGTTTCGGACGAAAGAAACCCTTATTTATTGGATTATTAGTTTACATACTAGCTTCATTAGGTTGTGTTTTCGTAACCGATATCGATACATTCATAGGATTACGTTTTGTTCAAGCTATTGGTAGCTGTGCAGCGACCGTTGCATCGGTATCTATGGTTCGAGACTTATTTCCTGTCAAAGATATTCCAAAAGTGTTTTCATTATTGATGCTGGTTGTAGGGCTTTCGCCAATGTTAGCGCCAACTGTTGGAGGTTATGTCACTGAATATTATGGTTGGCACGTGGTCTTTTTTATACTGATGTGCATGGGAATTTTAGTTCTTTTGGCAGCTGAAATTGGCTTACCTACTACTTTCAAGCCGGATACTTCTATTTCATTAAAACCTAAACCTATTATTACAAACTTCCTTACCATCATCAAAGAACCACAATTTTATACGTATGCTTTTGCCGGTTCTATTGCGTTCTCTGGATTGTTTACCTATGTGGCGGCCTCCCCTATTTTATTTATGGATATTTTTAAAGTTGATGCCAAAACCTACGGTTGGATATTCGCTTTTATGTCATTGAGTTTTATTGGTGCGAGTCAATTAAATTCTTTTTTGTTGAAAAAGTACAGCAGTGAACAAATGATTTTTGGGTCATTAATTGTTCAAACTTGTGTCAGCATTTTATTTCTTGCTTTGGCAATGAATTCACTTTTAGGTTTGTATGAAACCATTACCCTATTATTTTTATTTCTAGCTTGTTTAGGAATATCAAATCCCAATACCGCTGGACTCACACTAGCGCCATTTTCAAAAAATGCAGGAAGTGCATCGGCATTAATGGGTGCTATTCAATTGGGATTAGGTGCTTTGGCTTCTTTTGCAGTAGGTGTTTTTGTTAAAAATTCGATGTTGCCTATGGTTTTAATTATGACTGTTTCAACCGTATTAGCACTTATTATTTTGATTCTTGGAAAACGAAACATAAAAAAAACCATCACAACTTCTCTAAATCAAGAAATGGTGACAGTTCATTAAATGTTGCTTTAGTTTACTCTTGTTTAGGTTCTGTTTTTACTTTTTTATCAGGTCTGATAATCATACGCAACGATTGATCTTGTGCAAAGTAAGCTATCATCCAATTGAAAAAGGTTTTAACTCTGTTGCGATATGTTATCAAGGAAATCAGGTGAATAAACAACCATATTATCCACGCAAAAAATCCTTTGAAATGCATTTTTGGTTTTGGTAAATCAACCACAGCCTTATTTTTTCCAATAATAGCCATCGATCCTTTATCATTATACTTAAAAGGTTTTAATGATTTGTTGGCACTCATTCGCTTAAAATTTTCAGCTAAATTAATTCCTTGCTGAATTGCAACTTGTGCCACTTGCGGATGACCGTTAGGAAACTCCATATCCGTCAGTTGAATACAAGTATCGCCTATTGCAAAAATATTTTCGGTATGTATTACTTTATTAAAAGCGTTTGTGGCCATTCTTTTTCCACGTCCGTAACTTTCTAAAGGAATTCCTTCGAAAACTTTGGCGGAAACTCCAGCTGCCCAAATTAAATTTTTAGTTTGAATGGTTTCTCCGTTACCAAAATACACAATGTCATCCTTATAATCGACAACGGTCGTGTTTAATTTCACAACAACCCCTAATTTAGTTAGTGCTTCCAGTGTATCCTCTTGTGAAGCCTTGCTCATGGTTGATAAAACAGCATTGGCACCATCAACCAGATAAATATTGCTTGCGGTGGTACTTAATTCCGGATATTCTTTTAGAAGAATATTTTTACGCATCTCAGCAAACATTCCCGAAACTTCAACGCCAGTTGGGCCACCTCCGGCCACAACAATAGTTAAGTGTTTTCTGCGTTCCCGCATGTCTTTGCAAATGGCCGCTTTTTCTAAATTTTTCAATAAAGTATTGCGCATCACAATTGCATCATTGAGTGTTTTCATTGGAATAGCATTTTTCTTTACGTTTTCCATTCCAAAATAACTCGTTTCGGCACCCGTAGCAAAAACCAAATGATCGTATTTCAATTCACCATTATGAAGGATTATGGTGTTTTCTAAAGGATTTACTTTTAATAAATTACCAAGTCGGAATTTTAGATTTTTTTTACCCGAAAAGAATTTTCGAAAAGGATAACTAATGCTGGACGGTTCCAAAAATGCTGTACCTACTTGATAGATTAACGGCGCAAAGAAATTGTAGTTGTTTTTGTCAACAAGCGTTACCGTTATTCCTTTTTCATTTAGCAACTCTTTTGCAAGGTTTAGCCCTGCGAATCCTCCCCCTATGATAACAATTTCCATATTTTTATATTTATAAAATAATCATTCTAAAAGTACGAATTTAAATAACAATTTGTACAATTTAAAAACCAAAGAGTAGACTTAAATTCAAATTCATAAAGGTTTTAGATTGTGCTCGAACAGACAGTAGAATTATTGAGTTTTCTGCATTATTAGATTTGCTATTGTCGCACAAACTAAAGAGTTTCTTTGTTAATCCACTTTGTAACTAGTGGCGCTTGATACTTTTCCATTATATCGAGTAATTCATCGATAGTATCGCTAATCAAAAGCATCTTTTGGTTGCTTGGTTTCAAAAATCCTTTGTCCACCATTGTCTGAATTAAAACCAATAATGCATCGTAAAACCCGTTTGTGTTTAAAATCCCTATTGGCTTTTTATGAAGTCCAAGTTGTGCCCAAGTCAACATTTCAAACAATTCCTCCAAAGTACCAAAGCCGCCAGGCAAAGCAATTACTCCATCACACAAGTCATTCATTTTTGTCTTTCTTTCGTGCATAGTGTCCACTAAAATGAGCTCTGTTAAATTGTAGTGAGCCAATTCTTTGGATTGCAAAAAAACAGGAAGGACACCAATTACTTTTCCGCCATGCTTTAGAGCGCCGTCGGCTACAGCTCCCATTAGTCCAACATTGGCACCACCATATACTAACTCGATATTTTTTTTAGCTAATGTTTGCCCCAATACAATAGCTTGTGTGAGGAAAATAGCATCGGTTCCTGAACTTGAACCGCAAAAAACTGTTATTCTTTTCATTGTGATTGTTATTTTTATACTTCTGCTGGCCTTTTTTTCTTGATTAAGCAAGCCAGCATTACTCTAATATTATTACGATTTAGATAGTAAAAATTATTAACAAGATTATAATTATACCAAATACAATCACTCCAACTCCGTGGTTGGTCGTATTATTTTCATATTCTTTTTGGTTTGGACTCCAAATTTTTCTGAATGTTGTGTATTCGTTAAATCCTATTAATCAACATGTGTTCAGATAGATGTATCTAATACATGCGCCAATAAGCTATAATAAATAGCGACCAACTAAAATTTGTAAAATATCCATTTATTGTTCTTTGATGATTTTATCAATCAGTTTTTATGCTTATCGCCAAAGTCTGTCTGTAAAAAACCTCGGTTGCACATATACCAAATATAACAAAATACGAGAGTAAAAAAGAAGATTTTTCGTGTTTTAAAGAATTATGAAAGGTCGTATTTGCTAAGAAACCTTTTGGAAATACAAAGTCGGTGGTGGAGTATTTGGGACGTTACACCCATAAAATTGCGATTAGCAACCAGAGAATTAAAAGTATTGACGGGCAAAATGTGACTTTTGATTACAAAGATTACCGAGTAGCAGTTGCAAAAAAGAAGATGACACTGACACATCAGGAATTTATTAGGCGGTTTGCGTTGCATATTTTGCCCAAACGTTTTACTTCGTCAGTTCGCCCTCTAGGCTCGGGTGTAAAAATAAGGCATTATGTTTTTTTGAGCAGTATCCCGAAAAAAAGGGATATGATCTGTAAATAGCTATAAATAAAGTTTTTACAAGAGAAAATCCAAATAGAAGTTTTAGAAAAAGCAGAAAAAAAGCAATTTTTACCTAAATGTCCGTGTTGTATCCTCCGTGGCGGACAGGCGGGCAATTTACATCGGATAGCGATTTTTGACCAGCGTGGTCCACCTCCCGAAGCGTAGGGATGGTATATTGGCGGTGGCCAAAACTCCTTTCCCTGTAAAAGCTAATTTTGTGGGTAAGGGCACGTGTGCCTAATCCCGAAACTTCGGGAAAGGAAAACACGTAAAAACCATCTTGATTTTACCGCACAAAAAAAGAGGCTCACTTGCCTCTTGAAATTCTCTCTCTAAACTTTACGATAACTCCATAAGTGTTGACGGCATATAATCGGTTCATTCAACACAGGTTTCATTGTTCGGCTTGCAGCCGCAACGACACCTTATCTGTTGTGTGATGTACAATTAGTTTTCAATTTTATTTTTTATCTCTTGTACACCACCTTTTGTGTAAACTAATTTTTTTGTTTTACCTTTTTTATTATAAATAAATTCAACTGTGCGATCATTGTTATTTTTGCTAAAAAACTTTGTATTATTTTCGGGTATAAGTTCGTTTTCAATACTATTGAGATATAGCTTACCATCTTTACTAATTATATTGATATTTTCTTTTTTTCCTAAAATATTTTCATATATCCCTACAAATCTATTTAAATCAAATCCGCTTGCAGAGACTTCTTTGTGTTCATAAGGTAATTCGACTTCTTTTCCAAATATTATTCCCGCCAGACCATAACTTATTATATTTGATTCTGATTCATTATTAGATAGAACAGCTATAAAGACATTATCTTCGGGATAACTATCATAGGTTGTCATTGTTCCATAAAAACTTCCATTGTGAGTTAATAAAAATCGGTTGTGATTGTAATAGGGATTAACAACAATTCCGTAGCTATATGAAGCAAAAAATCCAATGTCTGGGTATATTTTATTGTATTGAGTCGTCATAATTGATTTTGACAGATTTGAAAGAAGTTGTTCTCCATGAAATGCTCTTTGTAATTTATATAAATCATCAACTGTTGAATAGATTCCATCTAAACCTGCATTTATATTCCAATTAATATAAGGATTATGCGCGTAGCTTGTACCATTGCGATAATAAACTTTTGCTTTTTTTAAAATGATTGAATCATTATTACAAACTCCACTATTCGACATATTTGCTTTGTAGAATATATTTTCTTTCAAAAATATTTCAAAGGTTTGATTTGATACTTTTTCTACTATCTGAGAAAGCAAAAAATATCCTACATTACTATATTTGCAATTTGTTCCAGGATTAAAAAGATACGGTTTGTTTTTAATATTTGCAATTGCTGAATCTTTAGTTATAATAGTAGAATCCAAATATAATTCTAGCATATCTTCTGGAAGTCCAGCTGCATGTGTCAGCAGCATATGGATAGTTACTTTTTCACCTTGCGGATAATCTGGGAAAAATTTATTTAGTTTATCATCTAGTGATAGTTGTTTGCTTTCTACCAATTGCATAATGGCGATTGCTGTAAAGTGTTTAGAAATTGAAGCTAATACAAATTTTGTGTCAACCGTATTATTAACTTTCCATTCTAAATCGGCATAGCCATATGCTTTTTTTAAAAGTACAGTATCATTTTTCATGACGAGAACTGTTCCACTAAATTTGTTAATATTGTGTTGCGCATCCATATATTTTTCAACTTTATCTATGGATTTTTTCTGAGCAAATAATAAACTGGGAAATAATATTAGAAATACAAATTTCATATATAAATGATTCATCTTTATTTTTTTGTCGTTTCGTTTTTTGTGTATAGCAACCAACGTCAGTCTGTGAAAAAACTTCCGTTTTATTATGCTCAAATATAGCAAAAAACTGGTATTATAAGAAGATTTTTCGCATTTTTAAGCATGCAACACATCACAGGTATTTCTCGACAACAACTGCGGTTTTCAAGTTTAAGAGTTACTATAAGTCCTAATAATCAGTAGCGATTTATAGATTCCTTTGTTGAGTATGTTGATCGCTCTAAATTGAATTTTGCAGTAAAAACGCTCAATACTAAAACCCCTCTTGTCATTCTCTTGTAAAACTTTATGATAAGTGCATAGTTCCTGCAGTGACCGGTTCTCCCGTAAAAACGGTACAAGCTATTCAACCAGTTTTTCATTGTTCGTGCTGCGCACGCAACGAATCTCTAGCTGTTCGCGCTAGTACTATTAGTCGTAATGATGTCTACATTTCAAAATTTGGATTTCATCATCGATAAACCTGTAAATTAATCTATGTTCATCATCAATTCTTCTTGACCAAAATCCAGCATACTTGTGTTTCAATGGTTCTGGCTTTCCTATTCCTTCAAAAGGATTTCTTGAAATATCTTTAAGTAGATAATTTATTTTTTTAACTTTCTTCTTGTCATTTTTTTGCCAATACAAATAATCTTCCCAAGATTCATCAACAAATACATATTTCATTCTATTCCTCAATTAAGTCTTTAGAAAATGACTTACCACTCTTAAATTTATCAATAGCAGAATCCAACCTTCTTTCGTTAGTTCTGTTTGATAATTCATAATTTGTTGCAATTAGTGAATTATATTCTTCAAGTGAAATAACAACAATACCTGAATCTTTTCCACGATTTATAATTAGAGTTTCAAAGTTTATTGCTACTCTATCAAAGTAAGATTTAATATCTTTTCTGAAATCTGAAATATTAGTAACTACCATAATTATTATAATTTGTACAAATGTATGTACAATATTTTTATTTTACGCAATATTCGTCAAATCATTACTACTAACAGATAAGATTTCGTTGCGGCTGCAAGCCGAACAATGAAACCTTATCTGTTAGCGGCTGCCCTGCAATTCGTTCGGAGTTTGTCTGCCTGAGATTCCGATAAAGTTTGTTCGAAGCGCTTTAAATCCAATGCTAGTTTGTGTTAAATGGTGTTGGTGCAGAAATAAAAATTGCTTGCAAATGCGTTAACATTTACAAGCAGAAATTTACCTCTTGCTGAAAATAAAAACAAGATTGATGACAATTTAATTATGCCACTACTGCAAGCATAGCTTTACATTCTGCTGCACATTTACGACAAGCATCAGCACATTCTTTGCAATGTTTCATGTCAGAATGTTTTTCACATTCAGTTGCGCAAGCATTACAAGCTTCTTCACATTTTTTGCAAAGTGCATCAAGGTTTGAATCGGTTTTACTTGCAGCAACTAAAGCGTTGCAAGCATCAGCACAAGCGATGCAAAGTTTTTCGGAATGTTCCATTCCCGCTTTACCTTTGTTTTCTGTTGAACAAGTTTCGCATGCGTCTGCACATGTTATGCAAGCATCAATGCAGTTTTGAATTTTATTATTTTCCATTTTGATATAATTTTATGTTGTAACTGAATTGTTACTTCGTCATAAAGGTTATACTTATAATGGACTAAAGGCTTACATAATTAATAATATGAGTTGCATCATTCGCACATTTAGCGAAAAGAAGTTAATTTTTTTGTCTAACTTTTTCATCAAACGATGGGTAACGAATGATATTATTTTCCTTGTCACAAATAAAGTCATCACAATATATTTCTATAAGTTGGATGTTGAGTTTGGAAAAACAAATTATACTGTCCGTATTTTGGTTTTAGCAATAAGTAACTGCAATATTAAAGTCATTTTTATTGATTAAAATTGCGTTAGATTCTCGATTCTGCGATAGGGTTGCCACTAACGTCAGTCTGTGAAAAAACTTCCGTTTTATTATGCTCAAATATAATAAAAAACTGGTATTAAAAGAAGATTTTTCGTATTTTTAAGCATGCAACACATCATAGGTATTTCACGTCAGCAACTGTGTTTTTCAAGTTTAGAAGATACAATAAGTCCCGATAACCAGGTGCGATTTATAGATGCCTTTGTTGAGTCTATAGATCTTTCTAAGCTAGGTTTTAGGGTAAAAACGCTCAAGGCCGAAACCCTTCTTGTCATTCTCTCGTAAAACTTTATGATAAGTGAATAGTTCCTGCCAGTGACCGGTTCTCCTGTAAAAACGGGTCAAGCTGTTTAACACAGGTTTCATTGTTCGTGCTAAGCACGCAACGAGACCTTATCTGTTAGTGGCTGGCTTTATTTTGTTTTAAAGTGTGTATTTAAATATTCGTATATAAGTTTGAAATTTTCCAATGGTGCAATATGTCCACCATTTAATTTAATGTGGGAATAGTAATGTTTAAAATTATTTTGTTGTAATCGCTTAACAATTTGGTCAGACATTTCGGTGGCTGGCCATTGATCGTCTTTTATACCTGATATAAGTAAAATCGAACCATTAATGTTTTCAACTTCGATTTCTGCTTTTTTAACGGCTTCTTTATCTTCGAGCATCATGCTAAATGCTGTATAATGGTCACCTTTGAGTGCTGGTGAAATTGTTTTTAAAGTAGCAGGAACATAAGGAACTTCTTCACTTTTATAGCTCCAAGCCGAAGTGTTTGACGACCAAGTAAGTGCTGGGAAACTTACATTTGACGCTGATATAGCAATTACACCCGTGAAATCTTTATATCTACTTGCTAAATTCAATGCCAACTCGCCACCACGCGAACCGCCCATTAAAATTATTCTAGACTTATCAATTTTTGGGTTTTTTGCTATAGATAAAATAGAATCGCGAATTGCGTCTAGTGATATTCTATCCAAACTTGATGGTGCGCCATTTGAATTGAAATATCCAATTGCTAATAAGGCATAACCCTTATTGTTAAGACTATCTCGTTTTACTTTTACGTAATCTCTGCTCCAGTCATTTCCACCGCCGCCGCCGCCAAATGCAACTATCAAAGGTTGTTTTTCACCTTTACCCAAAAACAATGTTGTATCTAAGATTCCATGTTCTTTTGGAATAGGTGGAACATAAGTGAAAACATATACAAGACCGAAGCACAAAGTACTCATAATTAAAATTAACGCTATTTTAGTTTTTTTTGACATTTTAAAGTTTGTTTTAAAATTTGAGTAAATGTAAGTTTTTGGATTCTATAAACTTTTGACCTATATCAAAAAATCATTTTTCAGCTCTTATTCGGCTCAATGTTTCCTGCGTAATGCCTAAATAGGAAGCAACCATTCCAAGCGGAATTCTGTGATGAATATCGTGATACGTTTCTACAAAATGGTTATATTTCTCTTTAGCTGTCGTAAATCGCATAGATTTTATTCTTTCCATAAAGTGACCAAAAATTGTACCCATTGACAATCTTGCATAACGTTCCATTTCTGGAAAATTTTCAAATAAATACATTAAATCATTTACATCTAAACAAAACGTATCTGAATTTTCAAGTGCATCTATGTTGTATATGTCTAATTTTCTTGTTCTAAAACTTCTTGGCGAATTGCACCATTCTCCTTCCGCTGGAAAATATTCGCTAATTTCTTTTCCATCTTTAATAAAATAGGTGCGAAATAAGCCTTTTTGGATAAAATAGGATTTTGTACATACATTATTTGCATTATGAACTATTTCACCTTTATTAAAAGTTACAAAACTAACTTTGTCAATTAACGCAATTTTAAGTTCATCATTTAGATTGATGTACTTTTCAAAATGTCTAAATAATGTTTCTTTTTGTTCGATTATTTTTTGTTTTTAGTGTTACTTTTTCTGCGTTTTGGGAAGCTTGCCACTAACGGCAGTCTGTGAAAAAACTTCCGTTTTATTATGCTCTAATATAGCAAAAAACTGGTATTAAAAGAAGTTTTCTCGTATTTATTAGTACTCAAATGGATTGTTTTTGCTAAGAAACCTTTTGGAAATACAAAGTCGGCGGTGGAGTGTTTGGGACGTTACAACCATAAAATTGCCATTAGCAACCAGAGAATCAAAAGCATTGACAATGAAAGCGTAACTTTTGATTACAAGGATTACCGAATGGCAGGTGCAAAAAAGTAAATGACGCTGACGCATCAGGAATTTATTCGGCGTTTTGCGTTGCATATTTTGCATAAACGTTTTACTTCGTCAGTTCGCCCTATGGGCTCGGGTGCGAAAATATGGCATTACGGTTTTTTGAGCAGCATCCCGTAAAAACGGGACAGGCTATGGAAACGGCAAAAACTAAAGCTTTTACAAGAGAAACTCATCGTAAAAGTGCTAGAAAAAGTAGAAAAGAAGCCTTTTTTACCTAAATGTCCGTGTTGTATCCGCCACGGCGGACAGGTGGGCAATTTACATCGGATAGCGGTTTTTGACCAGCGTGGTCCGCCTCCCGAAGCGTCGGGATGGTATCTTGGCGGTGGCCAAAACTCCATTCCCTGTAAAAGCTAAATTATGGGTAAGGTCACTTGTGCCTAATCCCGAAACTTCGGGAAAGGAAAACACGTAAAAACCATCTTGATTT